>NZ_JANHZQ010000060.1:0-18611 GCF_041414725.1 Alteromonas sp. DY56-G5
ACTATTATCGACAATTAGGTAAAGATGCGGCAGCATAACTCAAACAAATCCGCCTCCGAATTTACCGGTGCGATTCAGAGCATTTCTTCACTTATCACATCACCTTCAACTTCATATCTAAATGGAACTACATTTTTAAAAAAGTAACTAAACATTTATCTACCCATACAAGATTTTTCGTATTCAAGTTCACCCCTTCTATTTGCCCAAATACCTTTGTATAAGCATCTAGCCTCTTCTTCAGCAATCAATAATGCATGGTTCAGGTGGTAGCGAGTATTAACTCTAAGATATCCACCTTTTATTAGGAGCAATGCTAAAGAAGTGCCATCAAAGGTCAGATCACCTTTCAGCAAATCACCTGAAGCGTCTTCCAATGCGATTCCTACTAACCTATTCCCTACAATTTCTTCTATATACGCACAGTATTCTTGCACCAGAAGTGAACTTGAGCAGTTGCTATCTAATTGCGAAAAGTCAGGCCCTAATAGCTCAAACTTGATGACTCCTTTTGAGAGTTCAATTTCAAGTATATTTGGCGACAATATTCTCTTCACAACACCAACTGGGTGGGTTTCTCCCGCTCTGGTAGCAAGAGAAAGAGCGCTAAGAATTGCAATTAGCAATATTTTCTTCATTAATAATCCCTAACGAGTTTTTATGAGAACTTACAAAGTCTTTGAATGGAATTGGTTTAGAAATATAAAAGCCTTGTACTGTAGTAACTCCTAGTTCCTGCAACGCAATTAATTCAGAGGTAGTTTCTATACCTTCAACAACTAGATCCAGTCCCAGCTTTTCTGTTATTGAACATATGCTACTAAAAAATGCTTCCCTCACCTCGACATTGAGATTTAGGAACTTCTTATCTGTTTTGACCTTATCGATATCGTAATTAAAAACCGCATCGAAATTATTCAACCCAGTTCCAAAATCATCTAGAGCAACCTTAATTCCGTGTTTTTTAAAGCATTCGATATAAGCTTCTAAGTTTTTTCTATCACTAAGGTGACCTACCTCGGTAACTTCAATTTCGACTTCTCCTGCTTTGGGGTATTCCTTTCTCAGCTTATGTAAGAAAAATTCAATCCCACTATACATTTCAGATGCATCAAGGTTGCAAGCTACCCTGCCATTAAAGCCTTCAATACAAAGAGCCTCGCTAACTCTAAAGGCCTCTTCAAGAACCCATTGTGAAAATTTTGCTTTATATTTAGAGTTTCTGATTAGGGGCAGAAAAAAATGAGGCTCTATTGATTTTCCGAGATGGTTAACCCACCTAACAAGAAGCTCGATTCCAATTATCTTGCCGGTTAAAACGTTGACCTGGGGTTGCAAAAACATTTCGAGCTTGCCTTTACAAATATGCGAGGAAATTAGTCGATTAAGCATATTTTCACTCACTCTCACTTAACCTGCATTTGTGTGGTTCCTTTCCACCCGATGTCCATATGAAAGGGCTTTGCGCCGCAGAATTGTTTGCAGTGCTAATTACAGGATGCTCCTTGGCAAATACATCCCGTTCGATTAGAGATTCAATACATGAAATTGACGTTATGTAGTAACTTAGATTTGAATTAGAATCTCTTTCAGACATTAAATAAGATATGGTGGTAGCGTTTTCTTCATTCACCAGAATTTTGAAGTATACTGAATCCCCATCGTTGACATGATAACCGCTCACCACACTAACCCGGCCCAATATCTGCGCCATTTCCAATTCATATCTTTTGAGCTGGTACCATATTCCCCCTTGCCTATTGAGCAACGGTGGCATTGGAATAAGGTTATCTAAGCCATACACAACAACTTCGTCATATTTAGTTGTAACATCATTTATTAGTCCTGCAGCATCCCATTTTTTAACTTTGGGATTAATGTATTCTTCAAATTTTTTTATAAAAAGATTTCTATCGAATACATCTCGGAAAGGCTTTGAATGGTAACCGTCTGCGTAACTTAATTGATACTGAGCAACAGATAAGTACTCATTTGTACCTTCAAATTTTTTGTTTATGGCTAAGTTAGTTAGACTGAGATCCTTGTTAAGGTCACCAGAGAGAAGTAGTGGCGCTGCATTTAGTTGAAAACTAAGTAAGGCCACGGATACGAATGTTCTTAACACTATAGTTCACCTAGACCTTTTCTATATCCAGCATGGACAACAATATAATTAGGTGAATCTCCCCTCTTATAGTCCTCTACATTAATACACTGAAGTGCTGCGCTATAGCCAAGTTCGAAGAGTTCTTCATATGACGTATCTAGGCTATTAATACCTTTAAGTTTGTTTTCTAAATTGTTATCAATTGGATTAATGGTTACTTCATGGGTTCCGATACTAAATCCAATTACAGTGCTACTAACTTCAACAACCAACGTTGTTGAATCGGGCTTTTTCTTTTCAAATTGTTCTCCGATAAAATTAACTTTTAAAGAGCCATTGTTTATTTTATCCGTTATTTTCTCACCTACCACACTGGTTAGAAGAGACTTGAAATGTTCTTCAGCTATGTACCCATGAACCACTACATGCTCTAATTTATCGAGTAAAGACGCGTCGAAATTTTTTGTTAGTTCACTCACTTATGCTTCTCCTTAAAAGCTACTTTCTTCTACTACTACTTTGTTTCTACCGTCCTCTTTAGCTTTATATAAAAGCGCGTCCGCTCGCTTAATTACTTTGCCGAAAGCTTCTTGTTGAATAGCTGGATTAGTAGCACCAAAACTCATTGTCACATGCACAATTTCTGGTGAAGTATTGACGTTTCCGCGATTGTCCTCACTGCCTTTTTTTCTTTCATTTTTATCTCGAATTTTGAATTCATAATCGGCAATGCTTTGGCGCACTTCTTCAATGAAAGGAAATACTTCATCTGGGCTTTTATTAGGAAATAATAAAGTAAACTCTTCTCCGCCCCATCTATATGCTTTCCCACCCCCTTTCACTGCAGAGAGTTTACCTGCAACCATTTTTAACACCTGATCTCCTACACTGTGGCCATACTTATCATTAAATTTTTTGAAGTAATCAACATCCGCCATGACAACTGTGTAATTAGTACCTAGAGAGCTAGTATCAGAATCAAGAGCTCGCCTTCCTTTTATTCCAGTTAGTTCGTCGTTGTATGCCATTGCATAAGTGTCAACTAAGAGGTTTAAAATACATGCAGATAAAATTAGTAACCCGATAAAATTATTGGCTACCATGTTATGTACTATCAACATACAGAAGACACAGATGAATAATGAGATTGTAAAGTTATTTCCTGTAGGCTTCAGAGCTAAAGCCAGTACCGCAAATGTGAAAATCAGACTAATTTTTAGAGTATTGAAAACTTGGATAGCTACATCTGATTGAATTGCATTTATAACAGCTATTTTGACTAACAAGGCAAGAACGATCATGCCTAAGAAAATCGCGACTCCTTCGAAAGCCCGCCCCAAGCTTGGCGCTTTGTCTTTCATCATAATTATGAAGCAAAATGAATAAATCATCCCCTCGATCAAGCTATGACGATAAAAGTCTGTAAAGGCTAAAAGAGGACTAACCAATAATATGCATTCTGAAATAAACAATATGAGAAGCGAAACTGATACTCTCGATTGTTTAAATTGCCACGCTATAAGCAACGCTATGAGGTTTACAATCAACGACAGGAAAGGTATCTGGCTTATGCTGGTGGCTATGCTCGGGGGGGAATAAAAAAATGAGTTCCCGATAAGTAGAGCGAGTCCTAAAATTGCTAGCTTCTTGGCTGATTGGCTTATGTCACTTGGTAAGTACATCACTATTGGTTTGAATAAAAAGTTTGGTGCAAGATACAATATCTAACCTAGCTAATAAGCTAGTATCCCGACTTATTTGAAATTTGTCCTTTCCATCAGACTATATAAAAAATAGAGTTCCCAGACCCAGAAACTGTGAGGGATGCTCGTGAGCCGCCAACTATTGATTTATACTAAAGACATAGAAGCTTTAGGCCATCAAGGTCTCATCACAAGAACGGCCATTATTGGCAGTCCTGAAGTAGGATGGGGATTGTTGATCGAATATAAGAAACAATTTCACCTACTTTGTTCTGTAGGAACTACTAAATTGCGAGTAATAAAAACTCATCTATCTGTTTTTAAACTCCTTAAGCGCTTCGAATTATCCGCAACCCTTTATGAAATGGACAAGTCAATGAAACAGGCTGCTCAATCATTATGTGCTATTTTTGTAATGGCGCACCTAGATATCACACCAGAGAACTTCGGTGACATAGATAACAAAGTTATTCAAATTTATCTCCAGGTTCTACCTTCTGATGCCCGTTCTGCATTTGAAGCTGATGAACTCATGGAACTTATAAGAGATACTGTTGTTGATCCTTCGCTGAAAGTTGCCCAATTACTCGGTCAAATTCAAATATTAGACATTGAAGATAAAGTAGCCCTTCAAAATCTGTTCAATGAATTTAGTCAGATTTCTGAAACTTCTTCTCAATATCAGTCACACGTTCAAAGCATTGACCTAGTTCTCTCACAAGCTAACAGATAATGAAAAGCTCTAGCTCCGATGAATACAAAGGGTTATTACTTGAAAGGCCAAGTATCAATTCTGATCATATTGTCAATTATTTAGAGTGTTTAGGAGATTCATTCAGAAGGTTCAGAAATTCACACGATGCATCGTTGCGCTCTAGAGCGAACTTTGGTGAAGAGGTATTGAGCAAATATTTAGGTAACTCTCCAGCAAGAACTACTATTGAAAGGTGTGAGCAAGGTTCTCCGAATTCTACATGGGGTATTGTAGCCTCTTATATATATGAGATGGGTGCTTTTCCTGACCTCATTAAAGCTGTTTCTTACGGTCAACAGCCTACTTTACAAATAATGCAACTTGTTAGGAAGAAAGCTAAAAATGAACTTGTTGAATCAGCAAATGCTGCAACTAGAAAATTGAACGCTCCAGTCAAATAGGCACTCTAGTTTGAAAGATTTTATACATGTCCATAAATGGTCGAACAAGGAACAGTGCTACCAGTATGTAGGTCACCTTCTATATGACAATAAATATACTGATGGCGCAGTATCATTCCATTATGATGATGATTATTTGGCTAAATCCGGGGCCGAATTAGATCCTATGAATTTAAGCCTTTCCAATAAAACTAAGGCATACATAGAACCTTCTACTAAAGGGATTATCCCACCTTATTTTCAACAATTTCTGCCAAGCTCTCTTGGGTACTCTTTATTTAACAAATGCCTCGAAGGCTTCGATAAATTAAACCAATTCCAGCAATTATCAGTAGTCAGTGAGTTGTATGGAGACAGGGGAGCAATACACTTAAACGGTCAAAATGAACAGAACAACTCGATGATCGAGTCTGTTGACGAGATGCTGTCTATTATCGTTGCAATTGAAGGGGCAAATGTCGATAGCCTAGTTTTGCCATCATTAGAAAAAATGCTTCCTTATAATTCAGCATCGGGTAATAGGTTAATCTTTAACATTAAAGAAAAGCATTCTTCTCAATCATATTTTTATAAGCATTCTGAAAGCACTAGCTTTGATGAACACCAAGCACGACTATTAACATTCAAGTTAGAGACTCAATGTACAATTGACTCTGCAGCGGTGAAGATGGTCGATATGAATGGTGTTCAGGTCTCTTTTCAAGAAAATTATAAATTTGCTAATCATGAATCAGGAGTGAAAATAAGGCTAAATTCAGTTCCTTTTTCAGCACTTATTTCTAATAATCCCTCAGCTCATGGGCATCTAGATTATGGTGTGGCATCACAAATTATTAAAAGTTTTAGTTCTGAACCGGAAGCGGATTTAGATGAGCTTTTTCGCAGAGCGTTATTCTGTGGACATCTAAATGTAACTAGTAATGGCTTAAACAATCTAGAGTTGATGGATATCGGTCACAACGAGTGGCGTCTAGCACCAGCTTTTAACAACCTACCTAACCCTTATCATACTTCAGTTTTTGACTTAGCTTTTTCTGATGGTCTTCGGGCAAAGAAATTTTTTTCTATCGATAAGAATTTTGCTGAAGTATTAGCTAGACAAGTTTCCCCCGAGGGGATCTCTGTTGTAGAGACGTTCGCCGATATTACAGAAACTGTAAATTCGTTTAAAGAAATAGCAACTGAAAATAATATCGATATCCACACCCAAGATGTTTTTAGCAAGGCCATTGCCACAAGTCATTTGGCAGGAAAAACTCAGCTATCAGAACATAAAAATGGACATACCTTGCGTTAAATCTCTTTTCTTTTAAATTTGCATGATTGGGGCTGAAGGCTACTTTACAAAAAAAGTATCACTGAGGTTTTTCAAAAAATGGCAATAAAAAGGTATGAAGTTGTTTTGTTCCCCGATAGGGCATCTAAGGCAACTTTCTTGCGTGTCCAAACTCAAGCCCTTCGTGGAGAGTTGGCTTCCAGCTATCTATTTCTAACAGTTGTAGAGCTCGTCGAGTTTTTGTGCGTTAGCATATCTAATGATTGTTCACACGAACTTTTCAAAAAACAGATTCTCGATGAAGAAAATATATTTATTCATTGGATGGAGGTAGTTAGTACCATCCCTCCTAAAGAGGCAAATGGATTGCAAACTGTTGCTCATGCTCTGGGGGTCGGTTACGAGAAAAAGTTATATTGGCAGGACAAAGACTATTTACCACTGCATGTGACAAAAGATTACTTTGAAACTGTGATTGAAGAAGTTGATAAAACAAATAATATCTGGATAACAAAGGAGTGCGCAATCAATAAATTAATCAGTTGTAAAGACTCCATAAATATCTCTATTAGTTCAGTAAAGCTATATGGCTTCCGCTCCTTACCTCCACTTTTAATATCCCTATTTAACGCAATCTCCGCACCCTACAAAGAGCTAGAGATTGATAATCCCGCATGTTTTTTTGGGCAAAATACACCCAAGTTAGAGCAAAAAAAGTTGTTGCGAAACACTTCATACGATATATACAGGTTAGACAGCGACTCTATAGGGAACCCAATAAGTGCCCATTCGAAAAGTGCATTTTCAAATATCTTGCTTGAATTCAGAGCCGTCACTCTTTATGTGAATATATTAAAAGTAAGCGGTAAGCTCTCTCCCGTGCAGGATATCATTTCTATAATATCCTCTCCCCTCATTCCAGGATTTAATGACGAATCAAAATTAAGGTTGGAGTATTGCCGGTATATTAATAGCCTAGGTATCTCAGAAATTTCATTGTATGACATTACTAAAATTGTTCGTTGTCCTCAAATACTGGCTTTGGTGCTTTCTATTTTTCTAACTGAAAACAATAATCAGGGTAGTCAACATTTCTTATATGAGTGGATGACGGCATTTTCGAAGAGTATTTCTTTGCTATTCAGAGGCTGCGGAAGTGCAGGTGTACCAGAAGACGTTTCAAAGTGCACAGATGTATTTAGTTCCATTTGTTATCAAATAGGAAAGTATGAATTCAAAGTAAGAAAAACCTGTCGTGAAAAAGCGCTCGAGTTTTTGGAAGCTCATGCTCTTAATGAGATGAAGAGAGCTGCCCCCCAGACATTCATGGATAACCCAGACTTATTAGAAATGAATGTGCCACTTAAGCCTGAAAGGGATGGTTACTTTGATGCGTCTAGTTATAGCTCAAACGCTCGATTGTGTAAGAATGAGATATTTTTATTTCTGGTAAAGAGCACTATAAATCTATTTTGGAAAAAACATAGAATACAAAAAGAGTTACTTAGGTTCACCATTGAAGAGCTAGAAACAGAACTCAATATTTATCTAGCAAAGCAGATTGAAAATCTCTTTGATGACGAACCCATCTCAATCCTGTTCGAGAAAGAATTAGGATTAACCGTTATCAACTGCTGTATTGATTTATTAAAGCAAGATATGCAAAGAAAGCCATTTATGGTTGAGTGGGTAAATTTAGAATGCTATTTCAACCAACCTCTGTACCACCCCGATAGAGTCCATGAGCGGTTAGACGTCGAAATGGAAGCGGGAGCGTACACCAAAGAGATTTACGTTAAGTATCATTTTCTCGGTGGTATTGCTCCGGATGGAGAAAGTCTTGAAGCACCAAATGTGTCATATAAGTTTTTAAATCAAGAGCAGAAATATAAAGTGGCCATTTAAAAGCTATCGGTTCTCAGCTCTTTAATCTAAGTGCTCTATATTGTGCCCCCTTATAGTTGGCGCCATTGGATTTTTTAGATTGGCCGCCCGACCTTATTAGTTTTGAAAATACGTTCCCACTTTAAATTAAGAACAGGCCTTTCCACATATTTATACATGCTAGCCCCTATTATCAATGAAGTTACGAAAGAGAACAGGCCAACGGTAAGGGTGCTAGTAAGCCATGTATTCTGCATAGAAATATGTAAGGACATTCCAACGGAACACAGAACGAGGTAGTGACTTAAATAAAACCCAAAGCTGTACCTGCCCACCATGTTCAGAAAGGGAGAATTTAGAACTACTTGCATAGTGGGTGTGATAATAATTAAAAATAGAAGGAAGAACCAAAGTATCCCCGAAGTTACATATGTCGACATGCCCCGATGAAACTCTGTGTCTAAAATACCTAAAGGATGCGTGCTACCCCCTTTTACATCATATAGTACAAACCCTAAGCAAATTAGAACTATTAATATCTTAAATGGTTGCATACTTAGGTGAAGATCTTTTATCAGCTTTAGGTTGAAATATAAAAATGCCCCTAATGGTATCCCTATGAACGCATAGTCTTTCCCTAATGCAATGAGAAGGCCCATACTTACTAAACCTAATAAAACTTGAACTTTAGGTGCTGAATCCAGGTGCCTGAGGAAGAATATTAGAGAGAATATGATCACGCCAAACCACATCTCAGGGGCTATGGTCCAAATTACAGGGTTAAAATCTGCATTAACAAAGAAAATAGAGTAAAAAGCCCCTTGAGCCATTAACTTGAATAATTCTGGTTCATTACCAGGTAAATAAAGCGGAGCAATTGCGGACATATTTAATGACAGAAATTCTTCGAAAGAGAACATTCTCAACATATGAAGACACCAAACCGCGATTAACGCGACCGTCACTGGTACCGCTAACCTAAGATAGCGTTTAACGCATCTTTCAAGAAAATTTAACTTTGAAAAATATACGCTTTCGAAAGAAGCCTTAGTTAATAAGTATCCAGATAGAACAAAAAAACCTGAGACAGCAAAACTTCCATCAATGAACAGTTGCGCAAATGAGAAAACAAGCAATTCGTCGGCTAAGTTAGCCGTTGATGTATGATCAATTTCCCATAATGTACTGAGTGGGTAGAATATTTTTAAGAAATGCTCATTAAAGACGACAATTGCTAACAATCCCCGTAATCCATCCAAATATTTTGTCCTGCTGCTCATTGTTTATTAGCCTTTGATTTGGCTATTAATTCTATATCTTTAAACATCATAGCATCAGTATTTTCCATTGGTTTTCCCCCAATAGAAAAGAGGTTTCTTTTACTTAAAATTTCACCCACACTTGAGATAAATATACCTTGCTCATTCCAATAGATGTCATGTCCATCAAAAGTTTTAATAGGTGAGCGGTCTTTGAATACAATTCTTCCGTTCCGATCCATATAAACCGCTTTGGGTAGCGCAATTATTTGTTTACCATCCAAGATAAAGACATGTTTTTCAATTCTTGAACCATCATAGCTGATGAGCTGAAATGGGCCCTCTTCGTCTAAAGGGGGGGGCATTGCGATACTAGATATATTTTCAGAAGGTGAGCAGCCTGCTAAAACGATGAAAGAAAGTATATATATGCAGTTTATTTGCATCTTAGTTCCGGACTGTAAATCATTGAACAATTTTAGTGGCGGAGGTCGACAGAACTAAGTCAAAACTTGCGATAAGTTGGGATTTTACTGTAGTGATGGGGGCCGAGAACTTAAAGCCCCCATTGGGAAGGTATCTAATTCACCTTTTTTATTGATACCGGGTTTTCCTCTGATTCCGGTAAGCTCCGGTCTAACGGTTCAATTACATGTAAGTCATCAGGGTTCAAATTATCGGGATTTTCCAGTGGTTCCGGCTCGATAACATTGATGCCTTCGAACTTAGCATAGCTACCAACCCCGCTAAGGATTGTGTGAACAGCGATTTCTTCAACACCTTTTTTCGATTTACTTAACTCTATGAGTGCTTCGAATTCTCCTTGGGTAATTTTGCCAGCAAACTTCATATTAAGTATGTAGTTTTGAGCTATTAGCCCATGCATCAGTGCCTGAACGTATTGCTGTCCTTCCCTACTCTCTAAAGCTTGCTGTATTTCCTTATTTACTCTTGGCTTATAAATAGAGTCCGAGACCCTCTTCAGAATTTGTTTTATCATTCTTCTACCCGAACAAAAAGTTTGCTTTTCACTAGCCGTAATTATTCTTTTGATAAACTCTAATAGGTGAGTTGGCTGGTGAATTGATATCGATAGGGGCTTACCCTAATAATGATATTTTAACACATTTTTTTATTCGATTTACAAAAATGAATTTTCCAAAAGGACTTCAGAATCTGAACTTCAGCTCCCTATCCACCTAATATCATGAGATTTAACACAATAGACAGCAAAATGAACCGAATCGGTACTATCTAAAGCATTGTTTTCATGTGGATTAACCCCCCCAAACCCGCCGAGAATAAGCTTCACGTTCATTTCATTTAGATCTGTGATTTCGTGGCATATATGTAGGTAATAGTAATAATCTTCCTTTTCAAAACAGAGCGTAGAGTGAATCTGTTTCTCTAATGGCTCAACGTATACCAAACTAAATTGATGATGAAGAAACCAGAGAACCGTAGGGTTTTTAAGGACTATATTACATTCTTTAGTGATATCTTCGACAAACCGCTTTTTCTCATTATTTGATACCCCGGTTTTAGAAACTTCGATGCTAACTAACCTTTCTAAAACAATTTGGTCAAACGAATTATCAAAAGTCAGTCTGCGTTCAAATGTATGGTGTAATGTTTTGAATAAAGCATAAACTTTGTCCTTTGAAAGTTGCTCACTCCAGTCATATCCCCTCACCCTACTCCGGCTTCCACTAATATGATGTGGATATCCTTTATGGCTTTCAGTACTCCAGATTTTCAATTTTATACCTCAAATTCTTCTAGCTTTTTTTAATTTGGAATAGCAAAAACTCTCTTTCAGAGTGGAATCTGCACGGTTCCCATAAACGCCCCATTCAAAGATAGTTGGGAGCTTTCTACATAAGACAATAGAACCTTGGTGAGGGCAAATATGTGGGAAATTTAGATAAGTAGGATTATTGATAAGTCTCGCAATGAGAAGCGTGTATCATTATTTTTTTTACAGTCCAAAGGAAAAATTATGTCAAACATTCTCGAAAAACTAACTCCCATTGAAAAGCATGGATTATTTTTTATAATCATCATGATAGTAATGACGATTGTTACAGGGGGCTATTGGAGTGGTTTTGTGTCATCTTTGGCTATTTTTGGATGCCTGCTCCCTATTGAAAAAAAGGAAGATATTCTAAGAAAAATTGAGTTTGGCAACTTTAACAAAACGAAATAAATATTTCTCGCCATGATTAACAAGCTAAAAAATCTAATCAATAAGAAAAAAGGTTACTCTTTCCTTTATGAAGAGCACCAGTTAGCTTTTGAGATTCTATGCCTAATTCCTGTCAAATCTTACTTTGGTAAGGAATTACCTACCAACCCAATATCTCCACCTTTTTTCAGGGCTTCCTGTTTACCGGCTTCCAATAAACGAGTACATAATGCCGTTAAAGCACACATGCCTTTTTTGCTTTATAACGTTTTTAAGTTTTATGGAGCCCCAAAAGATAAGCTATTGTTAGATAGTTTACATAAATTGGATGTAGAACTGCGAAGATTGAAAGATAAAGGAAACCCTTGGGTTCGATTCGGGGTTTGGGTTGCGAATTCTGATATGGGGTTAAAGGAATGCCTGAGTTCGGTACCCCAGGAGGAGCAGGTGGAATTGAATCTATCTCGGCCTGAGTACGATATGGTTCTAGATGAATCGGTATCTGAAATTAATAACTGGTTTTTAGAAAACTGGGAAAGCCAAAAGAAGTGGCTTTCCCAGCTAGAACTATCTACTACCAGCTGATAATAAAAACTTTGCGTCAGGCATAAGCTCTGCAGACATAGTCAACTGCAGAGTGTCTTGCCAGCGCTTAGCTGTGAGTTGAGTTATTAAGGGAACTTTGTGTTTGTATTCAGACTCGACTAAAACGGGCTTTTTAGTGTGTGTCCAACCAATCTCTTTGGTCAAGTCATGCTCAGCGAAAACAATTCTTGGTCTTCTAGATGACCAATACCATACTCCATTGTTTTCTTGAAAAGCATATTTAGCTTCTTCAGGGAGAGGAATATATAGACCATCGATGACCAAAACTGGCACCTTATAGTTATTCATTCGGCCATTCCTTTCTGAAGTATTCAAGCTATCATTTTTATTGCTCATTAATACTACCGACTATTTAATACCACTTAGTGATGAATGGTTTCACACCATCCTTGTGGTTTTAACTATAAATATTAGAGAAACCTCTGATTCTTCCTATGTACCCTCTGAAAATACATAAAAAGTAAGTATTTCTCTTAAACTCAGTGCATATTTTAGTGGTTATTTCGCTAAAAAGAAGAAAAATTTTTCCTGTACTAATCAATTATTCTTTGATTAATATCTTTAGACAAATGGTTATGGTGCATTATTAGACGCTACATTTAATAGTAAGTATGGAATGAGATAACTTAGTACCATTTTATTAGTAAATTATAAAACCAAGGTATGCATATTCATACATAACAAAAGCATTAATGCTTATTACAAATTAATATATCAACCTTTCGGATAACTTCACTTTCAACAGGAATTTCCGATACTTTTTGTAGTAAATGTACATATAAGCTCGTAAGTCCGTCTGATGTACTAGCCTTTTGTGCAAGCGTGTATGTTTCTTTAGTATCTAGCACCCCATTCATCATTGCCAACGTTAGGTAGTTTGTCACAAATTTTTTCTTGGTCAGTTCTGCAACATAAACCTTCAAATCCTCTTCAAACCCGTTACTTTCCACAACTTCAGGTACTTTTGGTTCGAACATTCTTGACTCGATTTTATGTATAGTGCTCTCAATAGACTTCATAATTTTTCTCTTAATTTTTTTTTAGTATATGAATATCCTTTTTATCCTCACGCTCTTTACTGGCTATTTTGTATTTTTTAGTATGATTATTTGTTTTTTGTTTAATATTCATCCGTAAATTTGCTTTTTCTGAGTTATTGGTATTTTGATATGTATTTTCCAGGCCCAGTACTATATTAGTAGGCTACCTTTATTCACAAGAGATTCTAAATGTTGGATATTCCTGACTATTTCCATGTTTTTGACCTAAACACACATGATCAACCTTTGGTAGTTTACGAAGAAGAGTTAAAGCATTTATATAAACAATTTTCATTGAGTGAACAACAACTTGAACTAGCATTACTTAATGAAGAAGTTGAGAGCCATTCTCACAGAGTAATGCCTATGAGAACGGATGTTTATATCCAAAGGGACTAATATCCTCTAAATCGGATTAGCGCTTGTGTCTTCAGCAACATATGAAACTATAGTGGCCCCGAATTGGAGATTAGTCCTATGCACAACAAATTTTTAATAACCATTTTCACAACAACTACACTATTTGGGTGCCAAGACAGTTCTTTTAGCTCATCTGAATCTTTATCTAAAGCAAAAAATATAATTTCTTCATCTCAGAAAGAGGGGAATTACATGAGCCCCTACCCAGCTCTTGTAAACTCTATGCTACCTCTGTTTCAGGCATGTAAAATTGGAAGATATTCAGAGATTGTTGGCGTAAACGGTCCACTAACTGAATTTTTGAATACCCAACAAATTATCTCGACGCAAGATGACCTTTCTGAGTATCTACTGGATTATGATAATGATGCATCTATTCAACTCAGAACTACAAAGTCCCTGAAAGCATGTGAAGTAGCTAGAATAATTCAAAGTGCAGTAACCCCTCGCGCAGTCTGGGATGTTTACCCGTTTGCTGCTGATAATCTAACTGTAAGAGATTCGGCCATCTCTTACATGAATATGCTATTAACTGAAACTTTAGTTACCAGTTTATATTTTTCTTATTTAGCTGAAGCGCTACCTTCCAAGGAATTAATTAGTGAAGCTCAAGTGTCAGAACTGGCATTAAATTTTTATTTGGATGAGGAGGTGATCGAAGCATTCCTACAAGACTTCTCTATCACCTTTTCGCATAAGCGAGTATTTGCAATAGACACACTTACTGGTACCGGCGTCAATTTCACATCAAGCGATGGCTTTTATTACTCTACTCACAATAATAGTGTCCCTTATGTTAACTACCTGGGCTATGAATGGTTTAGCCCTTCAAAGCTTGAAGGTGTTCAATTTACCATTAATACTTCATTCTCTGCGTTAAAGGACAAAAAATTTCCTTCTTTACCAGCACTTAACAATCTAATTAACGAGTAAGAGTAATCGATTTATACTTCCTATTTTTATACTTACCCTACTTGAAAGATCTACTTGGCAATGCTTGAAAGCCAAGTACTACGGGGGGTGTAGCGGTGCGCTCTCCTAGTTGATCCATAACGCAATCACTTGATCGTTTTATTCTCCATATTGATCTCAATTTTCTCCAACTTGATCTAACATCTCTCCAACTTGATCTACTTTTTCTCTACTTTGATGCTATGGGTTATGAAAAGATATCGTCATCAACGTTGTGCTATCTACCACCATATCTAGCTATTTTTATTTTTTTTGATTTTTTTTATAAATTATAAAAGAATATTTTTTTTTATTTATTTATAAATCTTTTTCGAACATTTGTGTTCCCCATAGCATGAAGTTGGAGAAAAAAAAGGCCAGCTAAATGCTGGCCTTTCTTCATGGGTGTCTCATACTATTTGAGTTTTCGTGGGCAAGATTATCATCGCCTGTTTTTTGATAACTACGTTGCACTCAGGCCAAAACTTCTTCAGTGAATCTAATGCTTTCTCAGCTTTTGGTCTAAACCTCCATAGTTCTTCTTTTATACCAAACTGTTTCATGAGGTCTTCGAGCTTTATAGGAATTATCTTACGCGTGTTTGCCCTATAGGATATAAATGCATACAGGTCTAATGCGAGAGGACTCTTTTTAAGCTTTTTTATTGTTTCAAGGCTTAGCGGCACGGGGTGAGCCTTTATTTCTTTATAATACGTGTTTGATAACCTAACAAATACCTCTGTTTTTTCAGTGAAGCCCCCTTTAAGGGTTTCAAAGGACTCCTTTTCATCAAAAATTTTGAATGTTACCTGTTTAGTGTTTATTTCTAGTTGGCCGCTTTCATTGAAAGTCTTTTTGGAGGTCTCATGGGAAAATTCAGTTTTAAATAACCTGTCCAGTTGATTCAGTACTTGCTCATTGGTGCCGCCTTCAATGTAAGAGGCTCTATACCCCAAAGCTTCAACAAACTCCTTCAGGTTTTTCCCTAGTTTTATTTTGTCAGTTCCATATTTAACAGCGATGGTATTTATGTAGAGGATAATTAAACGTGGTATTCCACCATATGGTAATGATTGATTACCAATTGCTGAGATTGTTAGTTTATTATTAGGGTATTCTGTAGATATTTCCTTTTCATCGGTCTTAGATAATGGAAGTGTATGCGCGCAAAAAGTTGAGTATTGGTACCAAATCTTATTTTCCGAACCTGCTTCTAACTCCTTTAAAGCTGATTCAATCTGTGCTTCATAGTCATCTTCAATCTCTAATAAAGGATAAATTGCGACGAATTTATTAGTAATCGTTTTAGGTTCGATATTAGTAGTTTGTTCAACTGCTCTCTTCAGGGCCTCGTTAACTTTAATCTGGTCATATTTAAGATGCTTAATAGATAAAAGAGCTAAAGCCGCTCCGTGGTAACTACCATCATTAAATTGAGAGCCTATATAGGTCTTAAGGGTTTTGAGGTACTCTTCTTTATGAGAAAGCATCCCGCTCGCTAGAAGCTTATTTTCATTTTCCATCACTTTTTCTGCAATTTTTAAATTTTTCTGGTTTTTCTACTAGTTTTACTTTTTTTATTTTTTTCTTGTATTAGTATAAGTAGACACATTATTCGCGATCATTACATGAAATTATAAGGTAATTCAAGTGTCAGAAACTTCTTTAAAAGCCGTAACAAATGCTATGGACTTGTTAATTCAGCAAGCTAGACAAGCTGGAATTTCACCTCATTCCATAAGACGTATGAGACTTTTTTCTACCAAAGAAGTCTGCAACATCATTGGCAAAAGTACTACTACTCTTTACAACGCTGAGGAGTCGGGAGTGATTGAGCCCCCCGAACGCGACCCTGCGACTGGCAGAAGAATTGGTTATACACTAGAGCAGGTTAATACTCTTAGAAATCATTTTGGCATTGTCCCTAAAGCCAAACGAAATAACCCAAATGAAAGACTTGGTATCACTACAGCACTTTATAATTTTAAGGGTGGTGTTGGTAAAACTACGACAGCTGTAAATATTTCTCAATACGCGGCTTTACAAGGTTATCGTACATTACTTATTGATATGGACTCTCAGGCAAGTACTACGGCATTATTTGGTATCATTGCCGATGAGGAAATATCTGAAAACGAGACCGTGTTGCCATATACACTCTATGGCGAAAAAAACTCGTTGTCTTATGCAGTTCGCCCTACTCATTTTGATAATCTTTATATCATTCCTGCCAACCAACATCTGAGTAGTTCTGAGTTTGAAGCAGTATCCCAAATCAGTGGCGGCTCACAAGAAGATGCTCTGGAATATTTTCAGCGTTTGAAGGATGGTATAGATACTATCAAAGATGAATTTGATTTTATCTTCGTTGATGCCCCACCAAGCTTAGGCATAATTGGTATTCAAACTTTACTTTCAGTGGATAATATCATCATCCCCTGCCCTCCCAGAATGTTGGATTTTGTAAGTACCAGGCAATTTCTAGAAACTGCCACTCAGTACGTAACTCGTGTCGCTGAAGACAAAACATTCAATAGCATTAAGGTAATGGCGTCTATGTATGATAGACGTAATACAATGAGTCGTGAGTTCATGGAAGTTATGAACTCTGTTTTAGGTACTCACATGTATGCGAACCAGATGTTACATTCTGAATCTATTGATAATTCGTCGGCTGTCTTCCAAACTCCATGGGAAGCAGAGAAGCCAGATAAGCGCATCACAGACAATATGCGTTCTTTATTCAATGAAGTTATTAATGATTTAACTTTAAGGAATGGTAATAATGGCTAGAAAAAGCAATATCAACAAACTTTTACAAGCTGCGAGTAGCAGCACCTCAATTCCTGCAAAAGACCCTAGTTCCGAGTTGCCTAATAAGCCTTTATCAAGCAATCCAGCAATTGATCTTGCTATGGGGGCCAACCAGAAGCGCGCTCGTTCTATTAAGGAGCCAATCCTCCAGCTTGAACATGATCAGGTAGTTTTGTTCAAATACCATGACCGTCATGAAAGCGCCATAGACACCGACAAATTCCAACAAATTAAAAGGTCTATTACTACTGAAGGTCAACATTTTCCAGGTATTGTTCGTAAAACTGACAGAACTCTTAAAGACGGGAGAGCTGTATATGAACTCATTGTGGGCCGTATTAGATTTGAAGCAAGTAGAGATGTGGGAGTATTTAAAGCATTTCTCAAAGAGCTTAGTGATGCCGAAGCCGTTAGGGTCATGCTTTCTGAAAATGAGGATAGGCAAGATATCACGCCTTTTGAAAGGTGGTTGTCAATCCTTCCACTGGTTGAAGACGGCATTCTAACTAATAATGAAATTGCAGATTTAATAGGCTGGGATAAAGGGAACTTATCTCGCTCTCTAAAAGCTAAAAAGTTTTATGATGAGTGTAATTTATCTAATTATCTTTTAGATGTCTCGAAGGTTAAACTCCATCAGTTGATTGAAGTCGCTTCTCTTTATGATAAAGACCCATTATCAGTCCAGAATGCAATCGACTTAATTTCTGAGAAATATAGTTCGAAAAAAGATAATCTTTTTTTAAAAGCTATTGTTAGTCATTTATCCGAGCAAGAAAAGCCTAAAACTGAAAAGATATTCCTTGATGGTTCCAAAGTTATAATCAAAAAAGTTGGAAACAATGTTTCAATTTCCTTTGATGGCCTCCCGAAAAAAGACGCCTTAAACGAAGTTATTTCAACGTTAGAAACTATTGGTGCACTGAAGTAGTTGAGGGGCCCTAGCCCCTCTAATCCCCTTCAAGCCACTTTTAAACTTCCAATATCTCCACTTTTCTTTCCACGAACAACCAAATGTATATACTGTTTTTCCTGAGTATGTAGGTCTTAAAATAGTTGTAAATTACAACTATCATACATTCGAACCGGTTAGCTATGAGTTGTAAATTACAACTACCCTTCATTCGTACCGCTTAGCTATGAGTTGTAAATTACAACTACCCTTCATTCGTACCGCTTAGCTATGAGTTGTAAATTACAACTACCCTACA
>NZ_JANHZQ010000060.1:18708-21206 GCF_041414725.1 Alteromonas sp. DY56-G5
GCTTAGCTATGAGTTGTAAATTACAACTACCCTTCATTCGTACCGCTTAGCTATGAGTTGTAAATTACAACTACCCTACATTCGAGCTGGTAAGCTATGAGTTGTAAATTACTACTTAACAAGATGAGCTCCGTCTATCCTAAAAGACCTAGTTATAAACTTCGCTTGAAAATAAGTAAACGAAAGTATCGTTGCACGAATTCCTGTTATTTCTTGTGGAATCGAAGAGGAAAAACTGTTGCAAGGTTTGGTTGCAGCGCACACGATGCAATGAAGCTACTGAAATATTAACTAGTTATTTTATTCATGTAACCTCAAAGAAAATTGAGGATAGTGGTTACATGAAAACAATTAAAAGTACTGAATTCTTATACGAAGTCTCTGAAGAGAAAGCTGAATTAGGGTATAAAATTCATGATATAGAAGTGGTCTTAAGATATTCCTGTATTGAAGAATATATTTCTAAGGACTTCATAGTAGTTGACGTAGGTTCTCACCTCTATCACCTCTCAATCGAAGCATTACAAATTGAACCGGTGGAAAATCTTGAAGAGGTTTCTTCAAAGGTTAAGTATGTATTGAGTGAACAGGAAGAGCCTATTGAGTGGCTGGAGAAAATTAGCATCCACAAACAATTGAAAATGGGAGAGGGTGATGACTTTACTATTATTGAATATGAGAAAAAAACATTAAATCTAAATGGATTGTATATTCCATTGTTAGATGAGTGCTGCGCTATTTAGCAGCACTCTTTAATCTGCTTCTAATCTCAGAGCTATATGTGGCTCTCATGAAGACATAACCCTCAACATACTCCTCGAAGGACTTTTTTAGCTCTGCTCCAGACCAATCATTATTCATTAGCTGATTATAAGCATAATCATATTCCCGTTTAGTAAGCGAATGAGGCTGGCTTGCCCTAAAGGCGCTTTCGAATAACCTTTTCATACTATCTTTTTCTTCAGGAGTAGCAACGGCAAAGATCTCTATAAATGACATCTTATCGCCTCTTGAATTTTTTGCCGTGAGTGCAGGCATAGATTCAGATTTGCTTAACTTCGGAGTAAAAGTATTTTCAACATAATCATCTTCAAAAGCTTTATAGGCGAAAGCTGCAAAATTTCTAATACCGCCTCCTCGTGCTCTTTTGTTCAAAAAATTAATTTTTGACTGAATATAATCTAGCGGGTAAGCATTGAAAATATCAGCTATCTGATTAGGAGTGAATCCAAAATGAGAAAGCTGTGCTTCAACATCTGACTGTTCTTGAACTACATGTTGCTCAATTAGTAAATCAGGTTGTTGATTAGCTCTCACAAGAAACCTAACAGCTTTAATAGGCTTACCAGTGGGCTCCATCTCAAGTGTTATACCAGCGACCTTTTGAATTTGTTTCATAGATTGCTTGAGAACCCTTGTGAGATACTTGGTTTCTTTATAAGCATCTTTTGCTATTCCAAGAAGTTGTCTCAAGGTGTTAATTTTAAGCCATGGGGTTTTCCCAATATTTACATACCGATAAGTATTTTCATAAAGTGCAAAGGCAATATCATTTTGAATTTGATTGACTATTTCAGAGTTTATTTTTGCATAAACATCAGGGTCTAAAATAGAGCGTCTAATCTCTGACCTAAAACTCCATGTGATCATTCCATTAGCAAATTTTACGTAGGATAGAAAGGGCATAATCTCCCAGCTTCGTCGCCCTTCTATTAGGTCAAACTCAACAGCCAGTTGTGATAAGTCACGGAATATGTTTTTTAAATATTCATGATCATTTGAATTGTAGTTTATATATTGACGGAACTCTTTAAAGTTGATGCTGTGATTGACCTCAATACCGTCTGTTTTATTGAGATAGCTTTCCAGGTCACCACCAGCTATTTCTCTAGCTTCTTGTTGCGCAAACCAAATAGCGGCATTAATAGCCTTCCTATGTAACAGATTGAAACCAACAGAACCTATATGTACTGCGGCTACATGTTTTCTTAAATGGACTGGTTTGGGGCTTTCTTTAAGTTTTCTCATAAGGTGATATCAACAAAGTCACTTTTGTGCATTATTAAGAATTATTAAGACCTATGTCAAATTACATCTATTTTTAATCATAAGGTGATCAATTACAGGAAGTGGCTCAATACAAGTTAGGTATCAGTATGAATACGTAATATTTCTGGTTTATACGTTAATATGTGTATTTATACAGTCTCTAACAAAACGGGTGAGCTGAATTTTGCCAACGGAACTGGGCAAATAAGTTCATTTGTTGTGAGCTCACCT
Organism: Alteromonas sp. DY56-G5; assembly: GCF_041414725.1. Lineage (NCBI taxonomy): Bacteria > Pseudomonadati > Pseudomonadota > Gammaproteobacteria > Alteromonadales > Alteromonadaceae > Alteromonas > Alteromonas sp. DY56-G5. The sequence continues at coordinate 20,989 of NZ_JANHZQ010000060.1, forward strand.
CTACAAGGTGACGTTTTACGGGAAGCCACCAGCGTAATAATTCCATAAAGGTGACGTCTTACAGGAAAATTAGTGGTTTAAAATTGTACTAAAGTGACGTTATACAGGAAATTAAAAGCTATGGTGATCATTTACAGGTCCCGGCGTTTTTCAAGGTAGTTGTCGCCTGAGCTGTTAAGCAGCTTCTTTTTTGTTCTCTGGGTTTAATTTCACATCAC
>NZ_JANHZQ010000061.1:0-19916 GCF_041414725.1 Alteromonas sp. DY56-G5
CCTAACGCAGTGCATAATAGAAAAGGCCAGCTTCGAGAGCTGGCCTAATAACTGTCAACCTATATTAGGACGACACATACCATATGTGTAAATCTATTTGGCTCTCTTGCGTCTTATAAACGCAAAAGCTGAAAGAGGTAGCAAAATAGCCAAGCTCGCTGGCTCACTAACTGAAACACTGGATACACTCGCTAATCTAGGCGCTTCAGTTACCACGATATCATCAACAAAATTGCCATAGGTTCCTGTATTGATGGTAGAAAAACGGATGGTTGTCAGCGCAGTTTGCGCAACAAAATCACCGTAGAATTCAGACCAAGTTTTAATAGCGTGATCGTCGAACACTTGACTGAACAAAATGTTATCCGTATCGCTGAATATGTCTAGCTGAAAACTTTCACCTTTGCCTCGTGCTGCATAAGCAAATGACACATCATAGGTAGCATCTGCTTCAGTAGAGAAACTTTGAAAAATAAAGTATCGGCCATTATTGCCATTGGCATTAAGCTCAGCATATTGGCTACCATCAAATGCATTTAAGCCTTGGAAGTTATCCCATAGCTCCATATTTGTGCCGCTCCACCCATCAACTGTTCCAGCAGTGAAGGCTTTCCAGCTATTACTCTTAATATCGTTGTTCTCAAAGCTACCGTTTAAAATCAAATTGGCGTGAGCTGTCGTGCTCACACCGAAAACTAAAGATAAAACTACTAACCACTTGCTCATGTACTTCTCCGAAATCACATGTGATCCTATGATTGTATTTTACCAAGTGGTCCAACCTGTGTATCTTATTCTTTAGCATGTTGTATAAAAGTATAACTAAATAACCCCCTGCTCTAACGCCTTGAGCACTGCCCTCGTTCTATCTCGTACACCAAGCTTAGCCATGACTGAAGAAACTTGGTTCTTAATGGTGCCTGTTGATTTGAACATCGCATCTGCAATTTCTTTATTACTGTAACCCGCAGCGATCAAACGGAGAATTTCGACTTCTTTCTCAGTAAGGGGCTCAGGATTTTCAAACGACTCAAATTCTACGTTCAGTCCTTTCAAGCCTTGTAACACTTTTTCGGTCACCGCGGGCTGAATCAGCGTTTTGCCATTTGTTATTTGTGTAATAGTGTCTACCAGGGTTTCTAGCGACACATCTTTAAGCAGATACCCTTTTGCACCGGCGCGCATAGCACCGTTTACCAGCTCGTGATCGTCAAACGTAGTAAGCATTAGCACCGGAGTTTTAATCCCCTTATCTCTCAGCGCAAGTAAAGTATCGATACCTGATAATTTGGGCATGCGAATATCCATTAATATCACATCACAGTTTAAAGCGTTTTCACTGGCAATGAGCTGCTGACCATTTTCGTATTCGCCAACAACCTCAACGCTATCATCAAGCCCTAAAAGCGATTTGATGCCTTCCCTCACCAGCATTTGATCTTCAACTAAAATAAGGCGTGTTTTCATTCGCCCTCCGGAATGTGAATTGCGATGCAAAAACCCTGTTCGGTTTGCTGCCATCTGATAGTTCCATTTAGCTCATGAACCCGTTCCTGCATTCCTTTAAGGCCATTCCCAGCCACCACACGACTTGAAGTGTCAGATTCCCTTGGCCCTGCTTTCTTTTGAACGCCTTCTGAATAAGCATCTTCTGAATAGCTACATGGTGCTTTGTCGAAAAGCGGTATGCTACTTGGCTGTTCGCCACTTAGTGTCTTATCAGCAGCATGCGGCACCATACTGTCTTGCATTAGTAGGTTATAAGCGCCGTTGTGTTGCGTCAGTGATATGGAAAAATAATGCGCCTGTGTATGGCGAATCACGTTTGTTAGCGCCTCTTGCATACTTCGCAACAGGCAGTCGGCAATTCGCACGTTGGTTAACATTAAATCATCGTCAATGTGCAGATTTACCATCGGCCTAGGCAAGTCTTTAATCAGTGCGTTTACCGCTAATGAAAAATCGATAGCCGCATTTTCCCGAATATCAGAAATCGCTTCTCTAACATCAGAGAGTAAAAGCTTTGCGATACTGTGGGACTGCTCAACGTGTCGCTTTATAGCTTGCGATTCAGTGCTCTCTAATAAATCCGCCTTTCTCGACGCGACTTGAAGGTTGATGGTAAGCGCCGTCAAATGATGCCCTAAAACATCGTGAATGTTTCGCGCTATACGCAGGCGTTCATCTTGAGTAAGGGCCTGCTTCATTAGTTGCTGAGTACTTAATAATTGTCTATTGAGCGCATCAGCTTCTTCACGCGCTTTCGATTCTTTAATGGCCGTGTTCGACATGATCATGGCAAATAAATTGAATGTCCAAAACAGCGCGCCAGTTAAGACAGCTTGCTGCTCTTGCCACACCCACCCTTGGATGAGGATGGTGGGCAGAGCCAACGGTATTGAAAGTACGACGCACTTTTTCCAATTAACATAGTAAGGAAGAATGGCGGACCAAATAACAATGAAGATGGCAAGGTAGGCATAGGGAAGCAAAAACTGGCAAAGTACCGCTAATAGAAACATCGCCCATAACGTTGGCAGCCTTAACGAAGGCATACTGTGGTCATGCCTACTGACAATCACAAAAGTCACAGCTAGCATACAAAAAATAGCAATGGCGGAGAGGGTTCGCCAATGCATGAATGAGTATTGATGATACAAGAAGTAAAGTGCAGAGCCGCTTACAAACAACCACGTAATGCATGCAGACGCGCGCTCAATATCGATGCTCTCCCGCCAATGAGCAGGGATTGAGATTTTCATTCGTTTCTGATTACCTATATCTTTTCGTTCTTATAGCGCTACTTTGACAAAAAACACGGTTCAATGCATAGGCCATAAGTCACTTTTTATTTCGTGACTTCTGGCACTGTTGTCAATCTCGTGAAGTTATCACTATAAGCCTACAATTTTGTTCATTGCCAAAGGAAAGCAAGATGCAAACAATTCATGGCTTTATAGTAGCACTTCACGTTTTAACGGGTGCATTGTCACTTTTACTATTTTGGGTGCCTAGTTTTACGAGAAAGGGCGGAAAAGCCCACAAGCAATTTGGTGGTTACTACATAAAAGCGATGCTATTTACGTCTATTAGTGGCGTTATCAGCTCTACAATAGTGTTGTTTATTCCGCTAGCCATCTACCCGACAATGCCCGAGCACTTTGAGTCTGTTGCTTATTTCACTGCATACCTTAGAGGTCAATATACCTTTTTGCTGATGTTAAGCCTGTTGGTGTGGAACAACGTAAGACATTCTGTAGCGGTGCTTAAAGTGAAGCAAAATCTTGAGCAGCTGCGCACAATTGAATATTTATGGCTACCCGTACTGCTTTTTGTCGTCGCTTCCATTGCGTTGTATCAGGGTATTACGTACGGCATCACGCTAACTTGTATCTTTGCCCCTATTGCACTGTTAAATGCCATTGGTATTGTGCGCTATGTTTATCAAAAAGACATCGTTGCAGGTTCGTGGGTAACTGAGCACATTGGGCATATCATTGGCTCTGGCATTGGTGCATATACCGCATTTTTTGCCTTTGGAGGTCGCGCATTATTCGAAGGCTCGCCGTCGCTGCAACTTGTCAGTTGGGTTCTACCTGCCCTTATAGGCGTTCCTTTTTCAATCTGGCTTAGCTGTAAATACAAACCAAAATCATCTGGTCGTAATACGCCTTCTTTAAAACCTAAGGTAGTGAAAAGTTAAACTTAAAAGTGATATATAAACATTCAATTCAGCAGTTGTTATCAATGCCCCGGTTAAGGCCTGTTTACACAACGGTGGCATTGCCACTTGGACAACAAGCCATCAAATGTGTAACGTAAGAAATGGCAATAACGCCACCAGTAACCAGTGTGAATATCGAGCGCTAAATTATGAAAAAGCACCAATCAGCAGCACTTAAAATATTGAAAGATACACTATCATTTCAAACGTATAAGCGTAGTCTCGCTGTCAGTGCGGCCTGTATTAGTTTAGGGCTAGGTTTAAGTGCACATGCGAACGCATATCATGAAGACAATTCTACACGGCAAACCAATGACCAAGCGCAAATGAATACCAAACCGACACTTGCAACGCTCACCAACTACCAAGAAAACGCGCCATATATGTTCTCTTCGGGCTTACCCGATGCCTCTCACCTTTCTTTACTGAAAGAAAAAGGGGTGACACACGTTGTAGATTTGATCCCTGGGGATAGAACCAGTGAAATCTTAGCTACCTCAGAATTAGGACTCGACTACTTTAATGTGCCCGTGGATTGGGAAGGCCCCACATTAGCCAACTTTTTAAATTACGCTGCATTTATGCAAACCGTCGATATCAAAGAAGACAAGGTACTCACGCACTGTAAACTGAATTGGCGAGGTGCTGCTTTTACGTATCTATACAGAATTAACGTACTTGGTGAAAATGAACAAGCCGCCCAAAAAGACCTTATGGCTATTTGGCATCCGAATCCAACATGGTTCGCCTTCATGAACGAAGTAATCGCCCACTACAATGAGGTAAACGGTAAAGAAGTAGCGATGTCGTTCGAGGCTGCCGCTCCTGAAAACCACTAAATTTCTGGCTTACCGAGAATAATGGCGGTCTAAGGCCCTCTCGTCCCTACCAAACATATATGAAATTTCAGATTTATCATTGACACATACGGAATTTCATATACGATACATCACATACGAAATTTCATATGTGATGTGATTTATGTCGACTTGTTCTGATTCTGCGCAGCTACAGCCTTTAACATTTTTCAAATGCTTGTCGGAAGACACCCGCTTAAAGACGCTGCTTATGCTCAGCGTAAAAGGGGAGCTATGCGTGTGCGACCTTACTGATGCGCTTCAATTAAGCCAGCCCAAAATTTCACGCCATCTCGCTGACTTACGAAAGTGCGGTTTAGTTCTCGATACTCGTAAGGGCAAATGGGTGTATTACCAGCTCCATCCTGACCTACCCGCTTGGGCACTGGAGGTCATTAAAAACACCGCTATTCATAACAATGAATATATTAGCGAGGCGTTAGCGAATTTGTCCTGCGAGAATTGCTAGATTCCAAACTTTCTGGATGGCACAAAGACCGCTGCAAAAATGCACGGCAAAGGTCAACAGGCCCAGGTGTTAATTGCAGCTTAATACGTTGCCAAGTATCTGTTTTTTTCAAAGTCTTATTCTATTTATTACAGCTACCCACAGTAGCCTCGACCATTAAACAAGGTTTTATATGAAGATTTTATATATTTGTACGCACAACCGTTGCCGCAGCATTCTTTGCGAGGCCATCACTAACGCCTCGAACGGCAATGTTGAAGCACGTAGTGCTGGCAGCCAGCCTGTAGGGGAAGTACACCCTCTTTCTCTTAAGTACCTTGCAGAGCGCGGGTTTAGTACAGACGGCCTTCAAAGCCAGTCGTGGGATGAATTTGAAGATTACGATGCTGATATTGTTGTCACGGTTTGTGATTCAGCGGCGGGTGAGTCATGCCCTGTTTATTTCGGTAAATCTCTTAAGGTGCACTGGGGCTTAGAAGACCCGTCTAAGTTAGAAGGTAGCGAACAAGAGAAAGCAGAGGCATTCAACAACACCATCGATATTATTGAAAAGCGTGTAGCGGCATTAGCAGAACTTGCTGAGAAAAACTTAGATAAAGCAGCGCTCAAAGAGGCACTATCAAAATTAGGAGCCCAGTAATGGGTAACAGTAAATCAATGAGCCAAGATATATCAAGCAACCAAGAAAGCTCAACGGCACAAAGCCCATCTGATAACGCGGTAATGGCGCAAATGCACAAGCCAATTATGGCTAACTTTGCATCAAGGTTCTCAGATCACAAGCCGCGTATTTTGCTACTTTACGGCTCGCTCAGAGAACGCTCGTACAGCCGCCTAGTAATTGAAGAGTCGGCAAGGTTGCTTGAGTACTTTGGCGCTAAAGCCAAAATCTTTGACCCTCGTGGATTGCCGCAGCCAGATACTGAAGATGACTCACATCCAAAAGTGAAAGAACTGCGTGAGCTTATGATGTGGTCTGAAGGGCAAATTTGGTGTTCACCAGAGCGCCACGGCAGCATGACTGGCATTATGAAAAGCATGATTGACTGGGTACCGCTTAGCCTTGGCGGCGTGCGACCAACTCAAGGTAAAACGTTGGCGATCATGCAGGTTTCCGGCGGTTCACAATCGTTTAATGCGGTAAACCAGATGCGCATTTTAGGCCGCTGGATGCGCATGCTAACCATCCCTAATCAGTCTTCTGTGGCAAAAGCCTTTCTAGAATTTGAAGACGATGGTCGCATGAAGCCGTCACCTTACTACAACCGCATTGTGGACGTAGTTGAAGAGTTGGTGAAATTTACTTTGCTCACCCGCGACAACAAAGACTTTCTCGTTGACCGCTATTCTGAGCGCGTTGAAAGCGCAGAAGAAGTGAGTAAGCGTGTTAATCAAAAATCGTTGTAAAGTAAGACAAAGGTGAATCAGAATGGGTTTCTTTGAACGTTATTTATCAGTGTGGGTTGGCCTTTGCATTGTTGCAGGGGTGGGCCTAGGCTATGCCATGCCGGGTGTATTTGCGTCTATTGCGGCGCTTGAATATGCGCACGTAAACCTGATAGTGGCAGTACTTATTTGGCTAATGATTTACCCAATGATGGTACAAATAGACTTTGGCTCAATTAAAGACGTGGGTAAAAAGCCGAAAGGCCTTGTACTGACCTTGGTGATTAACTGGCTGATAAAGCCGTTCACTATGGCACTATTGGGTTGGCTATTTTTTAAGGGCATTTTTGCCGACTGGGTAGATCCGCAAACTGCCACTGAGTACATTGCCGGCATGATCCTACTGGGCGTCGCTCCATGTACAGCGATGGTATTTGTGTGGAGTCACCTTACCAAAGGGGATGCTAACTACACGTTAGTCCAGGTATCAATTAACGACTTGATTATGGTCGTTGCCTTTGCACCGCTTACCGCCATGCTGCTGGGCGTAACAGATATAACCGTACCATGGGATACCCTGCTGCTTTCTGTTGCACTGTATGTTGTATTGCCATTGGTAGCGGGTTATATCACGCGCCGTCGCTTGGAAAATAAAGGCAATAACACGCAAGGAAATGGCGCTGTTGACTCATTGGTTAGCAAGTTTAAACCCTTTTCAGTTATTGGCCTGCTTCTCACTATTGTTATTTTATTTGGTCTTCAGGCCGAAACTATTTTATCGCAGCCGCAAGACATCGTGCTTATCGCGATACCGCTACTAATACAAACTTACGGTATTTTTGCCATTGCTTACTTTGCGGCAAAACGTATGAAACTGCCGCATGATGTTGCAGCACCGGCATGTATGATTGGTACGTCTAACTTTTTTGAATTGGCGGTAGCTGTCGCTATTTCGCTATTTGGTTTACACAGCGGCGCAGCACTTGCCACTGTGGTGGGTGTATTAGTTGAAGTGCCCGTTATGCTTTCGCTAGTGTGGTTTGCGAACAAAACGCGCCACTGGTTTGACTAAGCGCATATGAAAAAGGGCGAACCACAGTTCGCCCCTTTTCATCAATTTTTCTCATCAACCTTTATCGACGCTTTTTACAACGCTCTTTATAAGTCGTTAAAATCTTAAACTGCAATCGCTGGTTTGTAAGTATCGGGAAGAATAAAACCGAAGCGCTGCAAAACTGACGTTAGCACGTCCCGTTTTATCGGCTTTTCTATAAAGCCCAGTGCACCTAAAGACATTACTTTTTCTTGCATCATTGGCTGAATATCGCCAGACACGACGATAACAAACGTTTCTAGCTGACGGCGTTTTATTTCACTCAACACACTGATACCACCAAGAACAGGCATGGTCAGGTCCAGTAAAACCAAGTCTATTGTGTGATGAGCCAATACTTCCAACGCGTCCATACCATTTGACACTTCGTAAATAGTTTCAGCAAAGCCATCTGGCAAATTGCTTCTCGCCATTTTTCGCGCCAGCGCCGAGTCATCACAAATAAGAATATTAAAACCCATCAAATACAAACTTATAATTGGTCATTAATCCGCCAACAGAATACATTAAACGAAAGTATAATAAAACAAAAAAGTGTCTGATAATTGGTAACTTAATCGCTATCTGCGCCAAACTTCACTCTTCAAGCTATCTATTTTGTGGTAGATATAGCGAGTAACAAAATAAGGAACACACGACCATGCAAGAGTTTGCTACTAGCCAAGATAAGAGTTTGGTAAGAAAAGTTGCTTATCAAATTTTGTCTCATTTCGATAAGAGTTATCGATGGTTCACCCGCATCACCCGTGGCGCTCAAGAAAGGTTCGAAAAAGGAAATTGGAAAGAAACTCAGCTTGCCTCTAAAGAGCGAATAACCATTTACGAGCAAAGCCTGTCAGATGCTGTCGCCGAAATTTATCAGCTAACTCAAGTACATCAAAAAGACGACGCTTTCTGGCAAGAGCTTAAGAAAGTATTTGCTTTACAGCTAGAAGGCCACCCGCAGTTTGAGCTAGCCGAAACCTTTTACAACTCTGTAATTGGTCGCTTGTTTAAACATAGAAAAATCGATAACGATATGATGTTTGTCTTGCCCAGCCGCTGTTTCTTACCCGGGCAAGACAGAGACAAAGTGATTAACAGCTTCGACACCACCACCACGGTGCGTGAAATGTACGAGTCAATTTTCAAGATATATCGATACAACATTCCATTTGAAAACTTCGAGCGAGACCTACAGAACCTTGAAAGCGCGCTTCGCGCTCGGTTGAACAAGGAGCAGCTAGCCAGCGTTCAAGCTGTGGAAATCCTTAAGCCTACGTTTTTTAGAGGAAAAGCCGCTTACCTGATTGGGCGAATTTGCATGCCCGACGAAACGCTGCCGTTTGTTATTGCCATGCGACGCTATAACGAACCCCATATGTTTGTGGATGCGCTGTTAACTGATCGCAAAGACTTAAGCGTTATTTTCGGATTTGCTCGCAGCTACTTTATGGCTGACACTCAAAATCCTGCGGAAGTTGCCGCCTTTCTTCAAGAGCTTCTCCCTAATAAAAAGCACTTTGAGCTGTATATGGCAATGGGACACTATAAGCACGGTAAAACAGTGTTCTATCGCAACTTCTTGCAGCACATGGACGAGTCAGACGACAAATTTGAGGCGGCCCCGGGCATTCGAGGCCTGGTTATGATGGTTTTCCATCTTCCCTCTTATGGTGTGGTGTTTAAGATAATTAAAGACGAGTTTGCAGAGAGTAAAAAAATCACGCGTGAGCACGTTAAGGAATGCTACAAACTCGTAAAAATGTCAGACCGTGTGGGCCGAATGGCCGACACTCATGAATATGTGAATTTTAGGTTTCCGCTAGACAGAATTGAGCCTGAGTTAATTGATGAACTCAAAGATACGTGTGCATCGAGCCTAGAATTCACTGAATCTGAACTCATCATTAAACACATGTACATTGAACGGAAAATGACGCCGCTTAATCTGTATCTACAAGAAGAAACAGATGAAGAGAAAATTACCCGTGCTCTAGATGAGCTTGGACTGTGCATTAAGCAAATTGCTATGGCCAACATATTTCCTGGCGACATGCTACATAAAAACTTCGGTATTACCCGTCATGGCCGCGTTATTTTCTACGACTATGATGAAATTTGTTTAATGAATGAGCGCAATTTTAGATCCCTGCCGAAATCTGACGATCCTTATGCTATTGATACGCTCTCGGTAGCGCCTAACGACGTATTCCCCGAGCAGTTTGAGCATTTCATTGTAGGTAAACGCAAGTTCAAAGATATACTTAAATCGTTACACGGTGATTTGATGACCCCTGAATATTGGCACGAAGTTCAGGAAAAATGTGCACGAGGCGATGTTCAACACTTCACGCCTTATAACGCCAGCATTCGTTTTGACAGAGGCTAACTAAGTTGTGTGTTTGATCAAGGTGCACGTTGACCGGCGCCCCAGTACAGTTCAAGAGTACAGTTTGAGAGCGCAGTTCAAGAGTGTAGAGCAAGTCAAGGCACTGTGCATGCGCCCCCTAGGGCACTAGACACCTGACCAAATTGTCGCTACATGCGAAAAAGCTTAAAAGTGATCGTTTCGTTACTTAACACTCGTAAAAGCATGTGAAAGCGATACTGCTTTGCGACTGCTTGATTTTGCTTGCTGACGATTAATCGCCACATAATGGCGACAGCAACGCCAAACAAGTGTGTGAATGTTGATAAACAAAAGAAGCGTAATAATGAAAGTGCTACTTGTAGAAGATGATCCAAAGGTTGCCTCGCACATTGCAAATGGACTATTGGGTGAAGGGCATGAATGTATTACTGTAGGTGATGGAACATCAGGCTACCAACAGGCGTCAAGTAACGAATTAGACGCCGTAATTCTGGATGTGATGCTGCCCGAACTCGACGGTTTTTCTGTTTTAGAAAAACTTCGCGAAGAAGGCAACACAACGCCCGTTTTATTGCTGAGTGCAAAAAGTCAGGTTGAAGACAAGGTCAAAGGCCTTCGCACAGGCGCTAATGATTATTTAACTAAGCCTTTTGCCTTTGAAGAGCTACTTGCTCGCGTTGAGGGCCTTGCAGGTCGTAACAAAGAAGGTGAAGACAAGACGCTGATAAAAGTAGGCGATCTCACTCTAGACCTGGTTAACCGCAAAGTATTGCGTGGCGATCAAGAGATCGACCTGCAGTCTAAAGAATTTCAATTGCTTGAATGCCTGCTCCGTCACAAGGGTAAAGTCGTGACGCGAAGCATGCTGCTAGAGCAGGTTTGGAACTATCATTTTGACCCGCAAACCAATGTGATAGATGTTCACATTAGCCGCTTGCGTCAAAAAGTGGATAAGGCGTTTAATGTCCCGCTTATCGAAACCGTAAGAGGCACAGGGTATCGAATAGCGGACGGGCTTGCATGATAGCAATACGCGACTTTACGCGTAGTTCAAGTTTTCGCGTAGGCGTATTGCTCACCACTCTAGCTTGTATTGCCATTGTTTTAATTGTTTATTTTTGGCGATTAACGAGCAGCGACTTGTTTATTTCGGAATCGAATGCTGCCGTTAATGCCAAAACAAACGCGCTTATTACTCTCTATGAAAACCTCGGTATTGACGCGGTTAAGTTAGCGATAGCCAAAGACAATGGCCAACATTCGCCAAATGGCTCAACAATCACCTCAGCCTCCGACCACCTACGTTCATTTGTTGCACTGAGTAAAGATGAACAAGTTGTGGCTGGCAATTTGTCGTCAATTCCCCTTGTTCTTGAACGCCACAAAGGCGCCAGTTTTGCTACCGCAGAAATAGTTATCACCCGCCCCAATAGCACAACGAGAAAAACGCTGCGCCAAGCACTTATGAGAGAAGTAATCCTTGGAGATCACGTGCTTTACGTTGGTCGTGGCATTGACGATTTATACAGCGCGCAGTGGTTTGGTAAAACGTTCAGCTGGATCATTGTGGTGTTGCTTTGTACCTTGAGTGTGCTGAGCTTCGCTATAGCCGTTTATGTGGTTAATCGAATTAACCGCATGTCGCAAACGGCGGATAAAATTATCAAAACGGGTAACTTGCAAGAGCGTTTAGAAATTGACAGTAATTGGGACGACCTGAGCAGTTTGTCATTTGTGTTTAATCAAATGCTCGATACTATCGAGAGTTCAGTCAACAATATAAAGTCAGTGACCGATAGCATCGCCCATGACCTTCGCACTCCATTATCTCGACTTCGCAACACGCTAGAAAAAATCGAAGACGCTCAACTAAGGGAAGATACAACCCAAGAAGCCGACAACCTGCTAAACATGTTTAACAGCTTGTTACGCATAAGTGGGCTTGAAACCACCAATAAGAAAGAAGGCTTTTGTTCCACTGACGTACGCGCCATTGTAGAGGACGTGGTTGACCTGTATCACCCCCTTGCAGAAGAGCGCGACATTACCCTATCGAGCGAGCTCAATGCAGTTACACTGCTTGCTGATCCTAATCTGCTATTTCAAGCTGTAGCTAACGTGTTAGACAACGCCATAAAGTACTCTAACGAAAAAAGTGTGGTCACCGTACAGCTCTCTACCACAGCAAGTCATATCGTGATTGCCGTGAACGATGCGGGAATTGGCGTGGGTGAACATGAAATTGTGAATCTGGAGCGCCGATTTTATCGGGCAGACGGCAGTAGAACCAGTAAGGGAAATGGGTTGGGCTTATCGCTCGTGTCTGCCATTGTGAAGTTACACGACGGCCACATTTGGTTTATTCACGACCCGCTAGTTGAAGGGCACGGGTTAGGTGTGGTATTTACGTTTAAGCGTTAAGCTTTGGACTATTGCTTTTGTCGACAAAAAATAAAAAAACGCTGACGCTTTTTTCTTAGCATCAGCGTTTTTATCCGACATTTTCAACGTTGTGATTTGTGCCAGTCGCTTACGCTAACAGCGACTTCACGTACGCTTTAATCTCTTCATCTTGACCGTGGTCAAATAGACACTGCTGGAAACGCTCGCCAGATACGGCTGTTTTAACCAGTTCAACGTCCATTTTTTTCAGTGAATCGACGTAGCTCTCTGGAGCCAACGCACGTTTCAAATCTGCGAGAATACCAGCGTTTCGTACTTGAGGTTCTTTACGTTCAACGGGATAGCCCGCGCCACGCTCGCCTGTTAACGCTTTCTCAAAGATATAACGCGCATTAAGTTCAGCGCCCCATCCAAAGCCTTTTGCAAAAGGTAACGCTAACGCATTTCCATTGTTAACTTGGTTAAACAAAAATGCATCTGAAGGGTCGATACAATAACCGCAAAATACGCCTGGATGAGCGTTCAACGACATCATAGCCCCTTGACCCGTACCACAGCCTGAAATCACAAAATCGACAGCTTTCGAGTTGAGTAGAATAGCTCCCATTATGCCTAAGTGCACATAGGTAAGATGGTGATCAGTTTCGCTGTTCATGCCCACATTGAATACAGCGTGTCCCAGTGAGTCCGCCACGCTTGTGAGCTCATTTAATATTACCGGATTCTTAGCCGCCTGACTGTTTTCCATCATCAATGCAACTTTCATGAACGCTCCTAAGCAAAGAAAAATAACGAATTAAACGCTTACATTAGCATGGAACGAAATGCCACCTCACGGATAATGCCAAAGTAAATGTCGATTAGTTTCAAATGTGAAACGAAAACGGAAATATATGAAGATGGAGGGCCGACGAGTAACAAGTCACTGACCAGTAAATCTACTGGCCAGCATTTTTCAAAAAACGAGGTTAATGGCGTATTAGTCTGTTTGTTTTTGCATAAATATGGTGACTTCTGCCATCACAATGCCAAACTTACGAATATACGAACGGTTCATCATAGTACTGTCGTCAAATGCCCAAAACCAATCGTCAAACGTCACTGAATAGGTAGTGTCATCCACCGGCAAATCCATCTCGTAATAAAAGTTAAATGCGTTGCCAAAGCTTGTACCTTTGGCTGGACCATCAATGTCACTCGCGCGACCCACATAGCTATTATCACTCTGCTTTACGATGGTCCAAGTACGGGACGTTGGACCGTCGCCCACACCGTAATTAAAGGATTCATCAAGGGTTAACGTATCGCCATCTACTGAACCATCGATGTCTACTACGAACCTTTGCACCACCTCGCCCGAGCGGTTCTGAACAATGCCCCAGGCTTTAACGTTCCCATCAAAAAATTGCTCAATATCGAAAACAGGCGATACAGATCTGTAGTCTTCACCATCGACTGAAACAGAGCATCCGGATAGCCCTGCCACCGTTAAAGTGGCAATTCCGATTCCTAAAACAAACTTCACCGTATTCTTTATCACTTTCGCAACCTTAATCAATTGACGAGATAGACTTGGCGTAATGCTAATAAAGCGTTGCCCTTATCCGTTTCCCAATAACTTCTTTCTAAATTTTGGCTCAGACGTTTTATCGCTTAGCCAGATATCAAAAAAACGCTGTGTAAATACTTTGTCTTCAATTTCATCAGCCTTTTCACCGTTCACGTAAAACACACTCCTGCCATCTTTCGTAGCGATACCGGTAATGACGTCGCCCTCGCTGACGTCAGGAAAGATACTATTCATTAGGGAAAGCCACTTGTCTGAATCATCAGCCGATAGGTATCCTTGCTTTTTCATTTCATCAATAGAACGCTGGGCAATTTTCTTGCCTTCCAAGTCTCGCTGGTACGTTAACTTTAGTGCAAAGGGGGGCTGGTTGGCGTATTCACCTTCAGGCGCATAAAGCTCACCGGTATACACATCCCAGAAGTAGTAAGAGAACATTCCTTTTCCAACGAGCTTTGCATTGGGAACATAATTACTGATGTACTTAACATCTGGCTCTTGCGCAACCGCATTCTTTGACATAATTAGCCCGCTTGTAGATATCGAAACAAAAAGCATGATGGAAAACATCTTCGCAGCCATGCTAGCGCTATACATCGAATATCCCCACACACCACTGGCACTTTCTGGGCGCATTGGTAAGGATTTAGCTCTCAACTGGCGAAATAGGCCATACATTTTGATAACCATAACTATGCTCTTATTAGCGTAATAAACATTACAGGTCTTTTATTGAATTTATATCTGGTTATACTCTTGCCTTCACACATTTGATCAACTGACACTAGGCTCTCGTTGTGCTTCCCCTTGATGCATTTAAATCGTCATTAACCCTGCCCTCACCGCTAATCCCATTTAAGCCAAATTGGGAAGGTGCCAGCAAGGTATCGCTATTTGTTAAACGTGATGATGCTATTCACCCTGTAATGTCAGGTAATAAATGGCGAAAGCTAAGTCATGCGCTCACCAGCCCGTTGCCAAAAACGATAGTGAGTTTCGGCGGCGGTTTTTCTAACCACCTGCATGCACTAGGCTTTGTTTGTTATAAATTGGGCATTCCTTTTAACGCCGTTATTCGCGGTGACTACAGCGCTGCACCTACACCCATGATTGAGGATTTGAAAAGTTGGGGCACCCGTATCGACTATGTAGACCGAGTCACTTACAAAAAGCGAAGCGATAGCGCATATCTACTTCATCTTAAGCAGCAGCAACCTGACGCGATGATCATTCCTGAGGGCGGAAGCCAAGCACAAGCGCTTCAAGGGATAAAGGACATGGTTGATGAAATCGACATAGACTTTGATTTTATTGTCGCTCCTGTCGCTAGTGGAGCCACTTTGGCGGGAATAGTCAGTGCATTAAATAAACGTAATGAAAATAATGCGAAAGACACTCTCCATCACACTGGTTGCAACGCTGTCGGTGTTGGCGTGCTGAAGGGTGAAGACTACTTAGAAGGATTAGTCGAACAATTTCTTCCAGCCTCGCTTGGGCGATCAAATTGGCATATTGAACACAACTACCACTTCGGTGGTTACGCCAAAGCGCCAAATGAGCTTCAAACCTTCTGCAACGATTTTAATAATACTTTCGATTTTGATATCGAGCCTGTTTATTCCGGCAAAGCCTTTTGGGCAGTTAAAGATATGCTGGCCAAAGGTATGTTTGAAGACGGGTCACGCATTGTTGTACTGCACACAGGCGGTTTGCAAGGCGCAAGATAAAACCCTTTTATAACAGAGTGTTGCGCTCACTACCTTTCGGTGTTACAACTATCCCTGTGAGCTTGCTCACAATTCTTTTAAACACTAAACAACGATAACAACAAGAAGTTTGTCGCAGGATGCGGCATAAACATTAGCGCTTGCTACCTGCAAACTTCATCAAGGAATGATTATGAAAGATATTTTCTTCTTCGACTCAATGTTAACCCCTAAGATTATCACTTTCGTGTACTGGCTATTGCTTTTAGGATCTGTGGTAAGTGGCGTCACAACGATGTTTGTAGGGTACGACGCGAGTTTTGTATACGGCCTATTTATTATCGTGTCTGGCTGTATTGGCGCAAGAATCTGGTGCGAACTGCTTATCGTACTTTTCAAAATTCACAGCAACCTTCAGAAAATTGCTAGTAAAGAGTAACGTTACTCCTTGTTAAAGGTGCCGCTCTGCGCAGCACCTTTAATTAAAACGAAATACTTAAAGCAAAATTACGCTACTGCAACAGTGTCCGTGTAACGTTTCAACGTATCTAAATAATCCATTTTACGCTTTTCAGAAAGCCAACTGGTTTTAAAGCTATTTTCAACAAGCGTGATTAAATCCTCTTTGCTGAATTGCCCTTCTTCTTGTAGGGCAATTAAATTCTCATTCAAGTAGGCTCTGAAATAAGACGGATCGTCTGAATTGATACTCGGCAGCAACCCTTTTTCCAACATTTGTTTCAATTCACAAGAAGTGAGTGATTGAACAACAAATTTGTTTGAAACAGGACAGACCGTTAATCCCAAATTTTTTGATTTTGCAAGCTCGCATAAAGTATCAGATTCGAGAATATTTACACCATGATCAATCCTGTCGACCTTAATATCCTCAATTACTTGACGTATGTGCTCTTGCGTATTGTCTTGGTTAACATCACAGTGCATTGTAAGTTTAAGTCCCCATGAACGCGCTTTTGAGAATACTTCTGCAAACTTTGATGGCGGGTTATTTTTCTCGTCGGAATCGAGCCCGACGCCGACTAACTTGTTGAGGTGGGGCTTAGCTAGCTTCAGATGTTCCATTGCTGATTCAGCCGACATATCTCGCAAGAAGCACAAGATAAGCTGACTTTCTACACCCAATTCAGTGCGCGCATCTTTTTGCGCTGCATGTATTCCGTTAATAACGCTATCGAAACTCACACCTCGAATTGTATGAGCTTGGGGGTCAAAGAAAAGCTCAACATAAACGATGTTCTGTGCTGCAGCTCTCTTAAGGTATGCCATGGTAAGTTGGTAGAAGTCATCCTCTTCTATGAGCACGCTCATACCCGCGTAGTAAATATCGAGGAAAGAGGGTAAATCATAAAAATCATACGCCTTTATCATTTCTTCAGGTGTTTTGGCCTTCAGTGAAACGTTATTTTTCTGCGCTAAGGCAAAACTTAGTTCAGGCTCTAATGTGCCTTCAATATGAACGTGAAGTTCGGCTTTTGGCATATTTTCAATAAACTTTTTCATTTAACTTCCCTACTACTTAGCGCCTTTTAGCTACTGTAAAAACTTGGCGAGTATGTTGTTACCAACTGATAAGAAGTTAAATTGCAAAAAATGCGCCTAAGGAAACCAACTTCAGTCAAACGCTGTTGGTTGTATTGCAACTCTAGGGATCGAGAATCTTGAGTTGGGAAAGTCTATTTATATGGCATTCCGACTTTGCTTCACCTCGGTCAACAATATGCTTTACTTTGGTGCGCTTATGCCAATGAATTTGTGCAAATTGAATGCGTTGTAAAGACATAGTTCAGGCGCGCGAGTACCATAGGTATCAATCTGCTACAGGATAGCCAAACAACCGCTTTAACTTTGCTTTAATCCCTTTTGCCTGCTGAAGCTGTTCACGAAGCACACCTATTTGACTGAAGTTGGCGCTAAGTGGATTGTCCTTAGGCATTTTTCCTACAATGCCGTACTTTATCGTTATCGTTTTATCTTCTTTAGCGAAAGTGCCGAATAATTTATCCCATATAATAAGTACGCCACCGTAATTCTTATCGATGTATGGTTTATTCGTTGCGTGATGAATACGGTGATGCGTAGGCGTGTTGAAGATACGCTCTACCCAGCCTAGGTTTCCAATTGTCTGAGTGTGTACAAAAAACTGATAAGCCAGATTGATAGCGACAATGGCAAAAACCAGACTTGGCGAAAAACCAATAAGAATCATTGGTACCCAGAACAGCCACATGCCAACAAAAGGGTACAAAACGCTTTGTCTGAAGGCCGTTGTGAAATTCATTTTTGTCGAGCTGTGATGTACCACATGCGCTAGCCAAAACCAGTGTATGTTGTGTGAAGCACGATGAAACCAGTAGTACAAAAAGTCTTGAAGGATAAAACCTGCAAAAAGTGATAGTGCACTAAGCTCTATTTTAAATAGTGAAAACTGGTGTAACCAAATAAAAAAAGGCATTAGTAGAAGCAAGACCAATGCATCAGAGCCCTGATGCAATAGTGCAAGTAAGGCATTGTTCACACTGTCTTTTACATTGTAAAACTGTCGCGCTTTCTTAAATTCAACAAAAACACACAGTAGAAATACGGGGCTTAACCCTAGCAAAATAAGTTCAACGGGGATCAAAGCGTGCTCCTAACTTATCTAGACATTGCTCAATATCGTTTTGCAACAGGCGCGTCAGTAACCAGTTTGGTATATACCAGGGCGCCCGACAGGTAATGCGATAAGAAACGTTTGTTGAATTTTCCTGCTGCGTGAACGCAATAACGCCCCTGTGAGCTTTGACTGGAAAGTCATCAACCACTCTATATTCAATGCCGTTGGTATCTGCGTGAATAATCTCTTCTTTAAAACGTACACTAAGAATAGTGACTTCTCTTACGCAGCCCTTTCCGCCGCTAATCTCATTATCATTTTCTGCTTTCAATACCTTAAACGATGCGTTGAAAAAATCGCTTAAATTCTGGTGATCAAGCAGCGTATCGCACAGTTCTTTGGGCGTTGCAGCAATATTTTTTTGGTAGTAAACGTCAACCATCTACGTTATTTCCTTTTTTGACGGCTCCTAGCATAAATTGACATTTCTATTTTATCTTGCGTTAATGCGACAGTGTTTTTGTTATTTTGCGACAAGCATATGCCATCAGTTTCCTCAGCCTATATCCAAAGTACGGTGAGCTATTTAGTTAGCTTAGGCGTTAATGCCGACAATGTTTCGTTAACTACCCAAAAGCATGACTCACTGTCTGGCTCTTCACGTGTTGATATGGATGTATACGTTGAGCTGTTAAACCAAGGGGTCGCATTAACCAACAATTCGTTATTTGGTTTTGATTTAGGTAAACATATTCAGGCGAAAGATTACGGGGTGCTGGGTTACCTTGTTGAAAGCTGCGAAAACTTGGTTCAAGCCATAAATGCGCTTACCCGCTTTGACGCTTTAGTTGCTGACATCGGCACCACCAGCGTGTTTTTCGAACCTGACAATACCCGCGTTGAGTGGGTACCCAAAAGCGCCGATTGCAAGCAGATGGTATTGCGCAACACCACAGCCTGGGTAGCAACCGTCTACAAGATATTAGGTTCTGCCTGTAAACTGAATGCCGTCACCTTTACGTTTCCTTTGAGCGATTCGGAAAAAGCCATGCTAGCGATGTGGTTCAATTGTGAAGTGGTTGATAACGCCAACACCAACGCCATTATTTTTCCTCAGCACCTTTTACATATTCCATTTACCAGCGAGAACAAAGCGATGTTTAGTGCGCTTGTAAAAGTATCCGAAGAAGAACTAATGGCGAGCAAAGGCGGCGACCGTGTTCAATTTGCCAATAGCCAGTTCTACGCCAATCAGCATGAAGACATAAGTCATAGAGTCGTTGCGCTTTTAAAAGCCAATCCAACCTTAAAAGGCTGCGATCAGCAACGCGTAGCCAATGCACTTTTTATCAGTCCGCGCACCTTACAGCGAAAATTGAAGCAAAGTGGCACTAGTTTTCAACAAATTCTCAATAGCGAACGCAAAGCCCGCTTAGATGATTTGCTGAAACATCACTCCATCGCTGATACCGCAGATTTATTGGGGTTTCAGGAACAATCATCATTTACCCACGCCTTTAAAAAGTGGTACTCAACAACACCACTGAAATACCAAAAACAACTTTTAGCGCCTTAAAGCTAATGTCCACTTCCTCATCGCCGAACTATTAAGTCGCGTTGAAAAACAACCGATAAAAAGCAATCGCCCTAGGGCCTGTTGACCTTTGGTGTACGAATTTTGGTCTAAATGGAAGCCTTTTAATCGCGAAACAGTCCTGCAAGC
>NZ_JANHZQ010000062.1:0-19740 GCF_041414725.1 Alteromonas sp. DY56-G5
TTTTTCGCGTTTTCATATACACTCCAGTTGAGATGATTATCTCTTAACTGGGTGTGTGAATCTATTGAACCACGTCACTTTCTCGTGTGAAGCCTCTACGCGCTCACTAAAAATAGAAGATGATGGTTTTGTTGCTACGTATTACTCTTCAGAGTCACAAGAACGTAAAGTTGGCGTTTTAGTGCTTGGAGGATCCGAGGGAGGCGTGCCAGAAAAGCTCGCTAGTCCAATCGTTGAAGCGGGATTCCCTACCCTAGCTTTAGCTTATTTTAAGGAAGAAGGCTTACCACCAGAGTTAGAGAGAATACCTCTTGAATATGTAATTCAGGCTATGTCGTGGTTAAAATCACAACCCGAAACCACGCCGGACAACATTATTGTAGTTGGCTGGTCGAAAGGCGCTGAACTGTCACTTCTTCTAGCGTCAAAAGAACCAAGTATTTCAAATGTGGTTGCTATTGCGCCTAGCTCTGTTGTTTGGGCAGGTATTTTGAAAGATTGGAGTAAAGTGCCTGGTTCCAGCTGGACTTACGACGGGCAAGACTTAGCGTTTGTTCCTTTCAACCCGTCGGGTGAAGTTAATGGTTTGCTAGATCTCTATACGCAATCTTTAGAAAATCGAGCAGACAACGGTAAAGCTAATATTCCTGTACAGAAAATCAGCGCCGATGTTGTGTTAATGACTGGCGAAAACGATGAAGTTTGGCCCTCGCCTACTATGGCTGAAACAGTTTGTGAAAAAATGAATGCGCGCACTAAACAGAAGTGTAAGCACATAAACTACCAAGAGGCAGACCACTTGCTTAACTACGAGTTCTTAAAAGAGGGTAGCGATATGAACCAAACCTTTATTAAGATGCTTACTAATCACAGTAACCACTAGTCAGCTTCTTCAATAAATAGAATCATATGACCATTGATGAATTCAATCACTATTGCACAGCACTCCCCCACACTACTCACGTCGTTCAGTGGGGAAATTCAGAAGTATGGAAAGTAGGTGGTAAAGTCTTTGCTATAGGGAGCATTAGCAAGGACGGACACCCTGCTTTTACCTTTAAAACATCTGAGCAAAACTATTATTTTCTGGAAGAAAAGCCTGGCTATAGGCCTGCGCCCTATCTCGCTAGTCGTGGAATGAAGTGGATACAACAGTACAATTGCGAGAGTGATGAAGATGAAGCGTTAGAATACTATTTAAGCGCATCTTATAAACTAGTATCGTTAGGGTTAACCAAGAAAATGCAAAAAGAGCTTGGTTTAAATCAACCTCAATAAAAGGTGCTTACACCATGTTGAAAGCAAAAGGCTTTACGCGCAATATTCGCCCTTATGTAGAAGCTGAACTAGCGCTAGCTCATAGAAAGCAAAACCAAAACAGCCAACAGTGTGCTTTTTCACACTTAGAAAATGCCCACGTTCTTGGTCAAGCCTCTACAAGGCTACACGTTAAAGTACACGTTCAAATGCTTTTATGGGCAGTGAAACAAGGCAATATTGGTGAGTTTTTTGGTCAACTTTTCAGAATTGCGGGCGCTGCCACAAAAACTGTTTTTGGGCTAGTACCTCATGGAAATACAGGTGGCGCTAACGTTAGCCCATTTAAGGCAATGCCAATTAAACCAGACTTAAATACGATCATAAAAAAAGCGCGTTCGAATGAAAATTAAAATTAACGTTGTCGATGCATTTACTAATGTAAGGTTTAAGGGCAATCCTGCTGCAGTAGTTATAACGGGTAAATGGCTTAGCGATGAAAAAATGCAAGAAATCGCTGCTGAAAATAACCTTTCAGAAACCGCCTTTTTAGTTGAAGATGATAATGGCGTATTCGCTATACGTTGGTTTTCCCCCATGACGGAAATTGACTTTTGTGGCCACGCAACGCTGGCATCCGCGTTCGTAATCTTTAGCGAAAATTACCAATTACCGCACATTTCTCTATTCGCCAAGTCGGTTGGTACGATGAAAGTCGTTAAGAAAGACGACGGGTTCATTCAAATGGATTTCCCTAATAGGATGCCCCACCCAGTAAACGATGCGCCTGAAGCATTACTACAAGGGCTTTCTATCAAGCCCAAAAGCATTTTAAAAAATAACCAAGCTTACTTTGCTGTTTATTCTAACGAAGACGACGTCTTAAGCGTAATTCAAGACAGCGAACAACTAAAAACACTCGCCCCCTATGATGTGGTAGTGACAGCGCCTGGTACGCAATTTGATTTTGTTTCGCGTTATTTTTGGCCTGCGAACGGCGGTGATGAAGACCCGGTTACCGGTTCAATCCACACTGGGCTAGCGCCATATTGGGCAAAAGTTTTTGGACGATCAAAACTTATGGCTTATCAGGCATCCAAACGAGGCGGCACATTAAAATGTGAGGTGGCAGGCGACCGCGTGCTTATTTCTGGCCAAGCGGTGTCTTACCTTGAAGGTTATATTAATATTTGATGGTTGATTGCCTTACACGAACTAGTCGATAAAAGATAACTCTTCTCTCGAGTGTTACTGCCCGCCTCAAACAAAAAAGCGGAAGATATCTAACCTTCCGCTTTCACTCACTCAACAGCGCATTGCTGCATCTAGTTTTAACTAGGCAAACGCCAAATTAGCGTCCTACTGCAATGCCTTCTCTGCGAGGATCTGCGCCGCCAATTAATTTACCTGATTTAAACTGAATGCCATGAAGACCGCTGTTTAGATCCACTACTTTGACGTTATGGCCGAGTGCCTTTAACGGCTCTTCAAGCTCAGCTATTGGTGTGCCCTTCTCTAACGCCGTATAGTCGTTTCGATTAGTAATTTTAGGAAGATTGATGGCCTGCTGAATATCCAAGCCAAAGTCTAAAACTCCAATTAGGGTTTGAGCGACGTAGCTTACAATTCTAGAGCCGCCCGGCGAGCCTACAACAACTTCTAGGTTCCCTTCTTTGTCGAACACCATTGTAGGGCTCATAGCGCTTCTAGGGCGTTTACCAGGCTCTACGCGATTTGGAACAGGGAAACGGTTTTTAGTCGGCGAAAATGAAAAGTCGGTAAGCTGGTTGTTAAGCAAGAAGCCTTCTACCATAATTCCAGAACCAAACATAAATTCTATACTGGTTGTCATTGATACCGCATTACCCTCTTTGTCTACGATAGAGACGTGTGATGTGTTAGGCAGTTCCATTGACGTACCAAGTGCAACATTCGCATCGGCGTACGGATTACCTGCGCGCTTGCGTCGCCACGCTTTATCAACAGCAATATTTTCAGCCCGGCGCTCAAGATATGCTGTGTTGATCATGGCCGCAAATGGTAGGTTAGTAAAATCGCTATCTGCTATAAACTTCTCGCGATCGGCATACGAAAGCGCACTTGCTTGCGTATACAGGTTAGCAAACTCTACTGAATCCGGTGCGTATTGACTAAGGTTAAAACCTTCTAACATTTTTAGAATCTGATAAACGTTTACGCCACCTGAGCTAGGTGGTGCCATACCGCAAATGCGTTTTTCGTGGTACAGGCCACATACGGGTTCACGTTTTACTGGTTCGTAGCTTGCTAAATCTTCCAACGACATTTGGCCAGGGTTAATCTCCGCATTATTAACCGCTTCCACTATTTTTTCGGCAACTTCGCCTTTCAGTAAATAATCGCTGCCTTTTTCAGCAATACCTCTTAAGGTTTTAGCCAGCTTCTTATTTTTCTTTACCGTGCCTTCTTTTAACGGCAGGCCTGCCGGGAAGAAGTAAGTAGAGCTTGCAGGAAAAGTTTTCAGGCCAGGGTGATAGTCTAATGAAACAAGTTTGGCTAAACGCGGCGATACTTTAAAGCCGTCTTCAGCTGTATTGATTGTATCGTCGAACAGCGTATTCCAAGGCAGCTTGCCGAACTCGCCCTGAGCCATTTCTAGCGCTTTTACTGCACCAGGCACGCCAACTGACTTACCGCCTACTACGGCATCTAACCAGCGCATTGGCTTATTACCTTCAATAAACCAATGAGAATTGACAGCTTTCGGTGCTGTTTCACGGCCGTCAAAGGTGTGAAGAACTTTGTTCTTATTATCCCAATAAAGGATAAATGCACCACCACCAATACCTGACGATTGTGGTTCAACCAGCGAAAGCATCGATTGCACAGCTACCGCTGCATCGATCGCACTTCCGCCCTTTTCTAAAATATTCTTTCCCGCCCAAGACGCATAGGGATTTGCCGCTACAACCATATAATCTTCGGCTTCAAATGCCTTTTTCTCTATGTAGCCTGTTGCCGCTTCTGGTTCTCCGACTTCACGTGTTTGCTTCGCGTTCGCACCAAAAATAAAACAGCTAGATAATGCAAGAGTTACCACTGAAGCTCTGAAAAAAGCACTGCGTCTCAAAATAATATTTCCTCTTATTTAAATTTTTCGGGGTTTATTGGGCGTTTTTTAAGAAACGCATCAAACGCTTCTTGAGCTGCGGTTGTGCCCAACGCTTCTAAAAATATATCAAACTCTTCGTTCATTTGTTGGTTTGTTCGCTCTCCGTCACCTTTTAATAGCGCTTTTGTTTGTTTAAGCGAAAATGAAGGCTTGGCGACGAGTTTCTCTACCGTAGTTTGAACCGTTTGATCTATTTCGTGAGCGTCGACAATTTTTGTCAGAATACCAAATTGATAGGCATCAGCAGAGGTAAAGGGCTCGCCCAGCATTAGCCACTCTGCCGCCTTTATATGACCGGCAACCTTAGGCAAAAGATAACTTGATGCATATTCAGGAACAAGCCCTAAGTTGATGAATGGTAGAACAAATCGGGTATCTGGAGTGGCGTAAACAAAATCGCAATGAAGTAAAAGCGTTGTGCCTATGCCCACTGCTAATCCGTGAACTTGTGCAATAACCGGTAAATTACATGCAGCCAAAGCTCGCATAAAGGCAGCTGTTTCTGGCACCTGAGCGTGATCTTGTTGCTGTGCGAAGTCTCCAATGTCATTTCCTGCAGTAAAACAATCACCCGCGCCTTTAATAACCACCACTTTGGTTGAGCCATCGTTCTTAACACCTAATATGGCATTCGCCATTTCTTGATACATGTCGCGTGTTAACGCATTTTTCTTATCGGTTCGGTTAAGTGTAATAGTTAAGCATTGCTGATTTGTTTCGGTAAAAATGTAAGACATAATTACTCCTTTACTGTCGTCTTTTTGTTTTGGGCGTACTTCAGTTTTCACCCTGTAGGCAATTTCTGTATCATAGCCAGCAAATTCTAAATTCAAAAATAACTAACACTGATGATGTCACTGCCGTTTTCGCTTAAGTATAGCGCTGGTCCTTTATTTATTGCGCTATGCTCCGTTGTCGCGTTTTTCTTCGAGCCTATGTCTGGCAATTATTTGGCTTACGACAGGTACGCCATTCAAGGTCTAGAAACTTGGCGAATAGTCAGCGGCAATATCGTGCATACCAATGGCTACCACCTACTTTTAAATTTAGCAGGTCTGGCGCTATTGTGGGCCCTACACGGTGAACATTATCGCATTGGTTTGTACTTAAAAGTTTTTGTATGGTGCTGCTTAGGAACCAGTGTCGGGCTTTATTTCTTCTCTCCAGATCTAATATGGTACGCGGGGTTGTCTGGCGCATTACACGGTATTTTCGCATGGGGCGCCTGTGTTGATATAAAAGAGAAAATGAAGTCGGGTTGGTTATTGCTTATAGGTCTAGCCATCAAGGTGGGATACGAACAAATTGACGGTAGAAGCGAACAAGTTGCAAACCTGATTGACGCCAAAGTTGCCGTAGACGCCCATTTATTTGGTGCGCTTACGGGTATCGCAATCTTTTTACTTATGTTTATTACGGCGAAAAGAAAATAGAAACTAGAGCGATATAGCGTCACTCTTTTTGCGCATTTTGATTTGTTAAAACAGATTAACGTGCTGAAGCAAAAAAAGAAGATTTAAAGAAAGGCCCGAATTCATTGAATTTGGGCCTTTTTTGTAAGCTTTTTCCGTCCTTAATAGCTACCGCGCTGTGAGCAACTCAGTGGCTCTTAATCACTGGGTTGCACTCGCAGTTTTGCCTATAAGTTTTCTTCGAATAGCTTGTATATACGACGGTATTCATCAAGCCAAGAGCTTGGCTGCACAAAGCCATGTGGCTCTACCGGATAAATGGCCGTTTCAAAATCTTCTTTCTCAAGCTCGATAAGGCGCTGTACCAATCGCACGGTGTCGTGGAAAAACACGTTGTCATCAACCATTGGCGCATTGATAAGCAAAGGCTTTTCTAGTCCATCGGCAAAATAAATCGGCGAGCTACGCTCAAAAGCGATGGGATCGATATCAGGCGTATTCAGTATGTTTGCCGTATATGGCGTGTTGTAATGGGCCCAATCGGTTACCGGACGAAGTGCTGCACCTGCCGCAAACAGATCTGGCGCGGTAAACATAGACATAAAGGTTAAGAAGCCGCCGTATGAACCGCCGTATGTGCCAATACGCTCACGATCTACATTTGCATTTTCAACAAGCCAGTTAACACCATCACGCAAATCTTGCACTTCAGGCGTACCCATTTGACGATAAATAGCGGTTCGCCAATCACGTCCGTAGCCAGCACTAGCGCGATAGTCCATATCTAGTACGACATAGCCTTGCTGCACGAGCATGCTATGGAACATGTATTCTCGGAAGTAACCAGACCACCCCATGTGGGCGTTTTGCAAGTAGCCTGCACCGTGATTAAACACTACCGCTTTATTTGGTGCCGACTTGTCGTAATTTTCCGGTAAATATACTCGTGCGTAAATAGGTGCATCGGTATGCGACGATTCAATAGCAACGATGTTAGGAACCGCCCATGGAAGTGCATTAAAATCAGCACTGGTGCTTTGCGTGATTTGCTTTGCCGCTGTTGTTTCGTTTGCTGGCTTAACGTAAAGCTCTTGTGGCTGATTCACCTTGCTATGGCTTAGCAACAAATTTTTACCATCAGGGCTAAGTGAATAGTCTGTCATACCATTCAAATCAGTCATGGTATCGATGGTATTATCACTTAAATCTGCACGATAAACTTCGTAAAGCCCCGGGTGCTCCATATTAGCTTTAAAGTAGATATAATTGTCATCGTTAGAAAGCGTTAAGTCGTCAACAATAAAACGGCCGCTGGTTAGCGCGACAGGTTTCTCGCCAGGCTTTTGAACGTATAAGTGAGAGTAACCAGTATGCTCAGACTGATAGTAAAGTGTTTCGCTGTCATTTAGCCAATCAAATGCGTTGAAACGGTAGTTTACCCACGCATCGTCATGAAGCCTATGTTGGTTTTCTAGCGTTTTATTCGCTAAGTCGACCGTTGCAATCCAGCGGTCTTTGTTGTCCCACGCTTCTAGCATAACGGCAACAGCGTTACCGTTTTTGTGCCAGCGAATCGAAGGCTTAGTCCAATACCAGCTTTGCAGTAAGGTAATGTCGCGCGGCAAACGATTAACTTCATAGGTCTCGCCATTGGCTTTCGCGTTTTCTTCTTTTACATCTGCAAGTACGTCGTCATTGTATCCAGGCAAATTAAAGTATTTAAGTTCACTCTTCTCGCCTGTTTTCAAATTAAGCAGCCACAGTTCATGATTTACCGATTGTGCATCTGCAACACGTTGGCGTACGGGTTTTGCGGCAATACGGCTGTCTTCTTGGATATAATGCGGCATGATGTCGCTGTCATCACGAGTCGGCTTACTTTCCGTGGTGGCGACTACCGCGAAGTTACCCGCAGGTGATACGCTAATACCCGCTAGTCGATGCGACTTATCAAAGTAAAAAGGCGTAGGTGCTACACTGCTGTTTTCTTTGGCCAACGCTTTATGCGCGTCGTCTTTTTCTTGCCTGTTTTTGCGCTGTAGTTTGATGTATTCCACCAGCGACTGCTGCTGCTCGGCAATATAATCTTTAGGCGGCTCAACCGCTTTAGGCTCGTCGCTAAACTCCCAGCTCAATAATTCTTCGCGGGTGCCGTTAGATAGGTCTATAGCAATAAATTTGTTACCGCTTAACGCCATTAAGCGGCCATCAGTCATAAATGAAAGCGTTGACAGCGCATTCCCGCCACGCGCGATACGCACGGTTTCACCGTTGGTAAATTGCACATAAACACTGTCTTCAAATGAATAAGCAATTACACCATCATTTCTTACTACACGTTCGTCAAAACGATACTTGTGCAAATCTGACAACGGTGCTTTTACGGCATTTGCAGGGTTTGAGAGTTCAGCAACATAAACATCTGTTAACGCGCTATTCTGTCTTTCTTTTTCAAAAACAATTTTATCGCCATTGACCGACCACCCCATACCTTCGGGTAGCGCGCCCATCCATTGAGGGTCTGACATTATTTGCTTTAAAGTAATTTCACCATTTTTCGCGCTGTTCTGAGGCGCGACATCGGGTGTAACTGTTTGCTGGACAGTGGCAGCAGGAAGCGATGTAGACGCTGTTTGGCTAGATGGTTCGTTAGTCGTGCTTGCACATCCGCCCAACGCAAAAGTAACGCTAGCCGCGATGAGTAAAGAAGAGTATTTTTTCATTATTTTAAGTCGTTGTTATGTAAAAAACGTTAACATTATACGCAGAGCAGTTACTAATGCGCTAACGTTCATCGATTGAGATAGTGAACCAAACGTAAACCATCTGCGTTTATGGTTGTGAAACTGGTCTGTCGGCCTGAACAAAATAACAAAAATTCACTGATGAGGTAAAACACTATGAAAGCGAAAGGTTTTGTACCTGCGTTGCTTGCGCTCAGCTTTTTCACGACTCCTAGCTTTGCGAGCGAGTGCCCCAGCGTACTAAAGTTCATGAAGCGTAAGCTCAACTCACAAGAAACGGTGAATTTGTGTAACGAATATGCCGGAAAGACCCTTTTAGTGGTTAACACAGCCAGCTATTGCGGCTACACGCCACAATTTGAAGGTTTAGAAGCCCTTTATAGTGACTACAAAGACAAAGATTTTGTAGTACTTGGCTTCCCGTCGCACGATTTTAACCAAGAAGATAATGATGAAGGCAAAACGGCAGAACTGTGTGAATTGACTTATGGCGTAAAGTTTCCGATGTTTGAACCAATATCGGTAAAAGGTGAAGACGCCGATCCTATGTATAGAATGCTAAAAACCGCCACCGGCAAAGCGCCATCATGGAACTTTAATAAGTACCTTATTGACAGCTCCGGTAAGCAAATAACCCACTACCCTAGTTCAACAAAGCCTACTGATCCGGCTTTTATCGCTGACATAGAGGCACTCCTCAAAAGCGAATAAAACCGCGAATATCAACGCTGCTTATAGGTCACACCAAACTAGAATCTAAAAGCTGCGCATAAAAAAGCCCCGCGTAACACGCGGGGCAATCAAGCACACTCAACTTGGAACACACTTTTAGCTGAAAACATACTTCCTACGTTTTAGCTAACTGCATTAATTTAGTGTGTTTAGTTGTTGGTTAGTTCAATAATTTTTTCGCTTGCTTCAGAAAAAGCCTTGTTTGCTTGCTCTTCGCCCATGTTAAGTCCTTCAGCGTAAACGAATTTAACGTCACTGATACCAACAAAATTTAAAAAGTGTTTTAAATACGGCGTTTGCGTATCAAAGTCTGAACCTGCATACACACCACCACGCGCGGCAAAAACAGTCGCTGATTTATTTTCTAGCAATCCGACAGGACCTGTCTCGGTATACTTAAATGTTATACCAGCTCTTGCAATACGGTCGAAGTAAGCTTTTAAGCTCGATGGGATGCCAAAGTTGTACATTGGCACGGCTAGCACAATTTCGTCAGCCGCTTTTACTGCTTCAACAATGTCATCAGAGACTTTTGCCAATGCCTGTTGTGATTCATTTCGCTCAGACGCCTCAGTCATCCACGCTTGCATTTCTTCACCTGTTAAATGAGGCAGTGCCAGAGAGGCAACATCCACGCGGTTAATGTGCACAGAACCGTCATTCTCAATTTTTGAAAGGTACTCGTTTGCAAGCTTTGAAGAATTACCTTGGTTGCCATTTAGGCTGGAAAATATAGCCAGTACTTTTTTCATGCCGAACTCCAATATTCGTTGTTTCGATAATATATGGCTATATTACGGCAATCGGGTGGGATGAAAATATCAAAAACATGAAGGCTTCGTTCTATTTTGTAGAACAGACTGCCAAGGAAAAGAATAAATGTGAAATTATTGAAAACATTACATTACGTTAATGTTGCAAGGAGGTTGATCTTCTCTTATTTGCTCAGCGTAACCGAGTTTGCCACAACACAATTAAGAGGATACAAAATATGAGAAGGACCAAAGCGCTCCTTGCATGTTCAATATTACCACTGTTTTTAATTGGCTGCTCGGATGACGACGACGATGTCGTACAAGAGCCCACACCCGCCCCAGAATACGCAAACGTTCGAGTTGTTCACGCAGCATCAGACGCACCAATGGTAAACATCACTGCTAACGACGCCATACTCAACGATCTTGAAAGCGTTGATTACCAAGTTGCTTCATCTCGCTTCGAAGTCGAGACAGGCATGTACGATATTGGTGTTACAGGCATTCTTCCAGGTGAAAACGCTGAAGTGCTGCAAGCTGACGTTACTTTAGAAGCTGACATGAACTACGATATTTTTGCCGTAGGTAATGTTGGCGATGAGTCGTTATCGCTTTTAACAGTGACCAGTATAGAAACCGCAGTTGACGCAGGTAATGCTCAAGTACAGATTGTACATGCAGCATCAATGGCTCCTATGGTTGATATTTATGTTACGGCACCAGATACAGATATCACTGCCGAGCAGCCGCTTGTTACTGCTGAATTTACTGACGCGACAGATTTGATTCAAGTACCTGCGGGCGATTATCAAATTCGTATTACACCGGCCGGTGAGACAACAGTTGTATACGACTCTGGTACGGTAAACCTTGCAGACGGTGCCGATTTGCTTATCGCTGCTACTAATAACGTAGGTACCGGCGATTCACCAGTAACATTACTGGCCGCGGACGGTGATGAAAGCTTCAAAATTTGGGATGCAGAAGCAGGTGCTGCTATCCGCGTTGTGCACGGTATCAGCGACGCACCAGCGGTTGATGTTGTAGCAAATAACGAAATAGTATTGGTGGACAGAATACAGTTCCCGCGCACCACAGACTATTTGTCTGTTGCAGCCGGTGACTATCTCATTGACGTTGTAGCCGATAGCGACAACAGTGTTGTGGCAATTGACGATGCTGAGTTGACGTTAGAAGTAGGTATGTCTTATACCGCTATCGCAAACAACGTTTTGGCTGCACCAGAACTTGATGTGCTTGTTGATATGCCCCGCTCCGTAGCGACAGAAGCGAAAGTGCGTATTGTACATGCTTCACCTTCAGCAGGTAACGTCGATATTTACGTAACTGCAGACGGCGAAATTGATGCTGTCGACCCAGCATTTGCTGATATAGCATATGAAACAGGTGACTTGGTTGAAACTGGTTATGTAAGTCTTGCTGAAGGTGATTATGTGGTCACTGTTACACCAACAGGTACCAAAACAGTAGCGATAGAAACCGGCGTTTTAACGCTTGAGAATGGTGAGATTTACACTGCTATCGCACTAGATGGCGCGATGGAAGGCGATTTGCCTCAACTCGCACTTCTTGATGGCCTTGCACCACCTCCACCGGCTTTTAATGCTGACATGACTTACAATGTAAACTTAAGTGGGTCACAAGAAGTGCCTGCCGTAACTACTATGTCTATGGCAACTGCAGTGGTCGAAATTGACGAAGACTTACCGGCGTTTAGCGTAAGTGTTGACGTATCAGGCTTAACGGATGTTACTGGTGTACACGTACACGATGGCGGCATTGGTATGAATGGGTCGGTTGCTTTCCCACTGACAGATGCTGGTAATGGAACTTATGTTCTCGCTGAAACTAATATTTCACCTAGCAATTTAGACGCGCTAACTAGCGGTGAGTGGTATTTAAATGTTCACACTACCGCTAACCCTAATGGCGAAGTGCGTGGTCAGATTGTTCCCGATACAACTGCGGTAGTAACATTCTCACTAAGCGGCAGCCAAGAGGTACCAGCAGTTGACACCATGGCAATGGGGTCTGGCTATGCGCTCTTCGACACCACAAACAACAACGTTTCTCTTGTGGCGGTAACCACTATTGAAAATGCGACTATGGCGCACATTCATACTGGGTTTGCTGGTGAAAATGGTGACGTACTTGTAGGACTTGTGGAAAGTGAAAGCACCGCTGGCGTTTGGATGACAGACGGAAGCATAGCACTAGATGAAGCCACAGCTACGCAACTACTGGCAGGTGGTCATTATGTGAATGTGCATACAGCAGCTAATACTGGTGGTGAAATTCGCGGCCAAATCACACCTGATAATATTGAAGTGTACGGCATCATTGCCAACGGCCTACAAGAAGTGCCTGCAGTAACTACAACAGCAAGCGGCGCTGGTGCATTTACTTTGAATACATCTACAGGTGCACTGTCAGGCAGCGTTACCATTACCGGTATGACAGCAAACATGGCTCACATTCACGAGGGTGAAATGGGCGTAAATGGAGATGTTCTAATTGGACTTACTGCTGGTACCAGCGGTATGTGGTCTGTGCCAGCTAATACTACGTTAACTGCTGAGCAAATGAATGTTATGGCAGACGGAGGTCTTTACACTAACTTCCACTCAGATGCATTCCCAAGCGGTGAAATTCGTGGACAAATTACGCTAGGTTTTGACTAGTCAAAAATAGCTAAACCCATTGTGTTTCAATTATATTGAGACCCAATTAATCTAAAATAAAAAAAGGGGCAAACGCCCCTTTTTTGTGTTTCTCGACAAGAAAATTTTATCTATATGGTATTTAGCGCCGTGTCGAAATCTGCAATCAGATCCTGAGTGTCTTCAATACCTACCGAAATACGCAGCATGGTATCGGAAATACCCATTAACTCACGCTCTTCTGCCGTGTTCTCAAAATAAATAGTAGGCGCAACTGGAAGCGCTAAGGTGCGATTATCCCCTAAGTGCGTGGCGCAAATAACTAACTTCATTTCGTTTAAAAACGCCACTGGATCAGCACCGTCGATAAGGTCAAAACTCAAAATTGCGCCATAGCCGTCGTTTAGGTATTCCCGTGCCATGAAATGCTGAGGGTGGTCGGCAAGACCTGGATAAAAGACTTTAGATACCTTGGGATGATTATCTAGGAACGTCGCCAACTGCATAGCATTATGCTGACTTCGTGATAAACGTAAATCTAAGGTTTCCATGCCTAGGGCAATGGCCGTCGCTGATTGCGGTGCCAATGTAGCGCCTAAATCGCGTAAACCTTTCTTTTTAATTTGCGTAATGCCCCACTGTGCAGTATCTGCAACCTGATAAGCCGGTTTTAGGTTACTAAACTTACTCCAATCATAGTTACCCGTATCAATGACAGCACCACCTAAAACGTTACCGTGACCTGCAATGTATTTTGTCAGCGAGCAAAACACTAACGACGCTTTAACATCTTTAGCATAAAAAACAGGGGGTGGCGTCATGGTGTTATCAACCATAAACAGCATGTGCTTCTCTTCGCAGAATTGTCCGATGGCGTGAAGGTCGGCCACCTGTGTCACAGGGTTAGCTACGGTTTCGGTGTAAACGCCTTTTGTGTTTGGCTGGTAAGCTTCTTTGACTTGCTGAATGTCGGTCACATCTGTGTAGGTAACCTGCACACCAAAATCTTTAATGGTTTCAAAAAAGCTTCGCGTATTACCAAATAGGTATTGGCTTACAATTAAATGGTCGCCGGCTTTGAGTAAAGCAAATAACGAGCTGCTTATCGCCGCCATTCCGGTTGAGTAACACAAGGTACCTACACCGCCTTCCAGATCATTAAGCATATTTTGCAGTGCCGCCACAGAAGGTGACGATGAACGAGAATAAACATGAGCAGCTCGTTTACCTTGAAACGCATCGATGATGCCCTGCGCATCTTTAAACTCGAAAAGAACTGAATTAGACGTGCTGCTGTGAACACCACCATGTTCAGGCGTATTTAGCATGCGATCAGAATGAACCTGACGGGTTGTGAATCCCAATTTTGTCACGGGTGAAGCTCCGAAAATAGATGTTTGCGACCGAGCCGAGTGCGCACCAGTACTCTGAGTTGATACGGTTGCGTACTTACCACTTCAATAGAAATGATTATGGCTTTGTAATGCAGTTTTTAGGATATTTTGCGCAAACATTATCATAAAACGTATAAATAGTTTGCATTTGTTCATCTATGTTAGTCACTTTCTGAATAATTGGCCCCAACACAATCATTTTTCTGGCGTAGTCCAACCCAATGACTTGTATAGGAATTTCGGCTTCTCGTGCAATGTGCATAAAGCCTGTTTTCCATGGATAAATGGGGCTTCGTGTACCCTCTGGCGCTAACGCGAGTATTAATTGATCGGCTTCCTTTATCTTATTTGCAATAGACGTGACCACCCCATGCGCTTTACTTCTCTCTATAGGAATGCCGCCTAGCCTTTTAACAATAGCGCCCAAAGGGGGCGCAAAGATGGTGTGCTTTCCGAAAAAATTAATGTTTAGCTTAAAGGAAAAAACCACGAACAAGCCAATAAAGAAGTCCCAGTTCGATGTATGCGGTGCTACCGCTAAAATGGCTTTTTTCTGATTGATTAGTTCGCCTTCTACACGCCAGCCCCTTTTTGTCAGCACCCAAGCTGCGAACGACGACAACCAGTTGGGCCACTTGCGAGGGACATGCTCTCCAACGTTGACACTATTGGCCCGTTGAGAGTGGGTTTGAGGGTGTGAGGTTTCTGTCATTATTATTATGCTCTGCTTACTACACTTAGGTTATCTATTTGCTAATTTATTTTCTGAGGCTTCGAAGTGGAATGCCGTAACGAAAAGCGCTTTACTTTCCATATTGTACCCGCATATTAATTAGCAGAGTAAAACGTTGGAGTGTGCGCAATTTGGCGAAGAGTAATCAAAATGGGTTTGTAACGCAATTGTTAACAATGCAGCGTTTTGAATTCTTAGAGAATATGGGCTTAATATAGCTATGTGTATTTTATTTATCGCAAACAATATGCGGGATGATTACCGGCTTATCATTGCTGCGAATCGGGATGAGTTTTACGCACGACCAACCGCACCGTCTTCATTCTGGAAAAGCCACCCGCATTTGCTCGCCGGACAAGACTTAGAAGCTAATGGAACCTGGATGGGTGTTACGCGTAACGGATATGTGGCGGCGCTTACTAATGTAAGGGATCCACACAACATCAATAAAAATGCGGTATCGCGAGGTGAATTAGTCGCCAACTGGCTGAAGCACGACTCAGTCGAAATGAAGCCTGTTGCACAATCACAATACTTGGCAACGCTAGAAAAAACGCGCCACCGATACAACGGCTACAACCTGTTATTCGGAGATATAAATTCGCTTAAGGTTTACAACAACGTAAACAATTCGACCCACATTATCGACACTGGTGTCTACGGTTTGTCTAACGCGGATATTGCCACACCTTGGCCAAAAGTCACGCAGGGCGTTACCGCATTGAACAATTATGTCACCAAACAAGACATCATTAATGATGAAGACTTATTTGATATTTTACGTTACGACAATAAAGCCGACGATGCCTTGTTACCCGACACGGGCGTAGGCTATGAGTGGGAAAAGGCGCTGTCTTCCATTTTTATTCAATCCGAAAAATACGGAACGCGTACCTCTACACTGCTATTAGTAGATAAAAACAATACGCTGACCTGGAAAGAACGACGTTTTTCAGACAAAGGCGAAGCACAAGAAACCCGCGCTTTTTCTTTTTCAATTTAGGGTGTTTTTGAAATGAAACTTTCGTTTACGTTTTCTTTCCTCGACTAATTGAAATATTTTCAACCTTTAGGGGTCGTTTTTTCTACCATCGGTGGCATAATGCCAGCCTGCTATCTTTTGCATACCAACGTAACGTGAGGACATATCGTGTTTGAAGTATTACCCCATCTCGCCCCAGATCCAATTCTTGGCC
Organism: Alteromonas sp. DY56-G5; assembly: GCF_041414725.1. NCBI lineage: Bacteria > Pseudomonadati > Pseudomonadota > Gammaproteobacteria > Alteromonadales > Alteromonadaceae > Alteromonas > Alteromonas sp. DY56-G5. The sequence goes on from NZ_JANHZQ010000062.1 coordinate 16,056, forward strand.
TGTCAGCTGCTTTTCGTGAAGACACCAACCCAAACAAAATCGATTTAGGTGTTGGCGTATATAAAGATGAGCAAGGTAATACCCCTATTCTTTCAAGTGTCGCAAAAGCGCAAAAAGTGCTTTTAGATACCGAAACTAGCAAAACCTACATCACGCCTCAGGGCAACCAAGGTTTTATCGACGGTATGTTGTCTTTGCTATTAGGTAAGACTAGCCCCGTTCTATTAGCAGACCGCGTTGCAGCGGTTCAAGCTCCAGGTGGTTGCGGTGCATTGCGTATTCTTTCAGAACTACTTGCCCGTTGTAACGACAACGCTAAAGTATGGGTAAGCGACCCAACATGGGCGAACCACATTCCACTTATCGGCTCTGCGGGTCTTAAAATCGAAACCTACCCGTACTTCGATAAAGCGTCAGCAAGCATTCGCTTTGACGCTATGATGGAAACCCTTCGCAAAACTGAAAAAGGCGATATCGTTCTTCTACACGGTTGCTGTCACAACCCTACAGGTGCTGATCTTACTAATGCACAATGGGATGAAGTACTAGAAGTAGCGAAAGAGCGAGAATTCCTGCCTTTCATTGATGTGGCTTACTTGGGTTTTGGTGAAGGCTTAGAAGAAGACGCGTACGGCATGCGTTTGTTGGTAGAAAACCTACCAGAGGTTATTGTTGCAGCTTCTTGCTCTAAGAACTTTGGCCTTTATCGCGAACGTGTTGGTTTGGCTGCCATTATTACTGAAGATTCAGCAACCCGTAAAATTGCTCAGGGTCAAATTCAGTCAATCGCACGTGGCATCTACTCTATGCCACCAAGCTACGGCGGCGCGTTGGTAGACATCATCCTAGCTGACGAAGCACTTAACAACGAGTGGGTATCTGAAGTGAACGAAATGCGCGATCGCATGAAATCACTCCGTGCAATGCTAGTTCAAAACCTTCACGATAATGGCTCGCCTAAAGACTTTAGCTTCGTAAACGACCAAAAAGGTATGTTCTCATTCTTGTGTATCACTCCAGAGCAAGTGCGCGAAGTGCGTGAAAAGCACAGTGTGTATTTTGTTGATTCTAGCCGCGTGAACATTGCGGGCATCAACCAAGAAAACGTAGAAACACTAGCTAAAGCATTGGTATCAGTGCTTTAAGTACAAACTATTGATTCTTAAGATTCGAAAGGCAGGGTTCACACCCTGCCTTTTTTATTACCATCAAATTACCCGTCTTCCTATTTCTGCGATGAACGCCCCAACTACGCTGTCAGTAGCGGTTAGTCACACTTTTTAACAAATTCACGCGGTGCGCTATACGCCTTTTAGTAGGGCAAGCCGGATATAATCGTTACACTGTAACAATGTTGACGTACACGTTAACTTGGTATTTATTACGACTGACTTATAACAATAAGATTAACGACAAGAACAAGGATCACCCATGTCTAAAGTAAGTGTATTTTGTCTTTCTGCCGCGCTACTTGGCAGTGCAATGCAAGTAAATGCTAAGGAAGGCATGTTCACGCCAGAACAACTCCCTTCAATTGCCGGCGATTTAAAAGAAACAGGCTTAGCAATCCCTGCTAGTAGTATTAACGACCTAACCGCGTTTCCAATGGGCGCGATTGTTTCATTAGGTGGCTGTTCAGCATCGTTTGTCTCTGACAAAGGCTTGGCGGTTACTAATCACCACTGTGCGCGCGGCTCTGTTCAATATAACAGCACCCCAGAAAACAACTATTTAAAAGATGGTTTCCTAGCAAAAGAAATTGGTGAAGAACTGCCGGCCGCGCCGGGTACACGCATGTTCGTTACGGTCGATTTTTCTGATGTAACCGACAACGTCATTGGCGGTATCAGCGATGACGTTCAAGGACGCGAGCGCTACGACCTCATTGAAGCGAACCGCAAAGCATTAATTGCAGAATGTGAGTCTGAAGCGGGCTTCCGCTGCTCTGTGCCTTCGTTTTTCCAAGGCCTTGAGTATAAGCTAATTAAGCAAATGGAAATTCGTGACGTGCGTATTGCCTACGCGCCTGCTGATTCAATTGGTAAATACGGTGGTGATGTAGATAACTGGATGTGGCCTCGTCACACGGGCGACTTCTCTTTCTACCGAGCTTATGTGGGTAAAGACGGTAAACCCGCTGATTACAGTGAAGAGAACGTGCCGTTTAAACCTGCCCATTTCTTAAAAGTTTCGGCAGCTGGGCTTGAAGACGGCGACTTTGTTATGGCAGTAGGCTACCCTGGCTCTACTAATCGCTATGCACGTTTATCACAAGTGTCGTACACGTTTGATTGGTTATATCCCACTTACCTTGAACTGGTAGACGCGTGGATCAAGACTATTGAAAGTGCATCTGAAGAAGGCAGCGATGCGCGTATCAAATACGAAGCATTGTTAGCGGGTCTTAACAACTTCCACAAAAATACGTTGGGCCAGCTTTCAGGCGCTAAACGCGTTGGACTTGTTCCACGTCGCGCTGAGCGTGAAGAGCAACTAGCTGCATGGCTTGATAAAAACGGTAAGAGTGAAATGAAGCAAGCACTAGCCGATCTTGATGCGGTTAGTGCTGAACAAATGCAAATGAACAAGCAAAACTTCTGGTACAACAACCTAAGTCGTGCACAACTCTTGTCGTCAGCTCAAACCCTTTATCGCAATGCCATCGAAAAAGAAAAGCCGGACGCAGAACGTGAATCTGGATTTCAGGAGCGCGATCAAATTCGCCTGAAAGAAGGCGTAGAGCGCATTGAGCGTCGCTTTGATCCGGCCGTTGATCAGGCCGTTTGGCAAAAAATGATTAGTATGTACCTTGAACAGCCTGAAGAAAACCGAGTAGCCGCGTTCGATAAAGCAGTAGGCATTGATAGTGATACTGACGGAAAAACACTTCAGAAGAAGTTAAAGGCGTTTTACGACAAGACTTCATTGACTAACACTGAAGAACGTTTGAAATGGTTAACTGCAAGCCGCGCTGATTTCGAAAATAGCAACGACCCGTTCATTAAACTTGCGGTTGCCCTGTTCGATACCGAGATGGCTATTGAAGATAAGAGCAAAACGCTAAGCGGTAAAGCTGCAGCGCTTCGCCCTAAATACATGAGTGCCATTATTGAGTGGCAAAAATCTTTGGGCAGCCTTGCTTATCCAGATGCAAACAGTACGCTGCGCGTCACTTACGGTAACGTAATGGGCGGCTCGCCAAAAGACGGTCTGATTTACGAGCCGTTCACTCGTCTTGAAGGTATTACTGAGAAAGACACAGGCGAGACACCATTCGACTCACCTAAAAAACAGCTTACGCTTATTGAGGACAAGAAATACGGACCTTACAAGCTAGAAGCTATTAACAGCGTGCCGGTAAACTTCCTGACGGATTTAGATTCAACAGGCGGTAATTCAGGCTCAGCAACGCTTAACGCAAAAGCAGAGCTAATTGGTTTGTTATTTGACGGTACGTTCGAGAGTGTAAATTCTGATTGGGATTTTGACCCGAAAACAACCCGTACCATCCATGTAGATAGCCGCTACATGTTATGGGTAATGGAATACGTTGACGGTGCAACAAACCTCATCGAAGAGATGACCATCGTTAAATAACCACCAAATAATGGGGTCAGAGTCTGAGGGATCCCCACGAATTTAATTCCATGTGCTTCCGGCCCATGCACTGTCTACTATGGAGCTG
>NZ_JANHZQ010000063.1:0-17673 GCF_041414725.1 Alteromonas sp. DY56-G5
GGTGAACACTCCGAATTTCACTATGCCTATTAGATCAAAGCCCCAGACTTTCGTCTAGGGCTTTTTCAACAGTCTGCCACGTTGTGTAACGTGGCTTTGTTGCAAGTACGTTAACCCTTCAAAGGGGTTAGAAGGTGTAACGTGCAGATACGCCTAGTAGGTCAACATCATCAGCTATAACGTAAGTTGCGCCGAAAGAGAATTGTGATGTAAAGAAATAGTCTGCGCCAATTTCAAAAGCTGTTTCGTCGTCTTCAATGTCGATATAGCGGATAGCACCGCGAAGCTCAAATTGCTCTGACAGCATTGAACGAATACCGGCAGTAATGCCATAGCCATTGTCGTCAGCTTCAGCAGAAGCGAAGCTTGAATCTAGATCAATATCTACATACTCATACGTCAACTCACCAAAAAAGTCAGTTGTTGTAGTTAAACCATAGCGGTAACCAACCCCTGCAGAGATATAGTCAAGTTCACCGTCAACACCATATTTGTCTTCACTCAACTGACCATAACGACCTGTCAGGTATACATTTTCGTTAAGTGATTTGAAGCCTTGAATTTGAAAACCGGTAGGCTCGAAGTCGCCTGCGTCTTCAATATCTGCTTGTACGTATCCAGCTTTAACGAAGTCATATGAAGGCGAAGCTGCGAAAGCATTTAAAGAAAGCGCGCCAAAGATACTGGCGAGAATAGTACGTTTCATTGTTTCTAATATCCTTTTAACAATAATTACTCCCAACCACTTCGGGAGCCTCATCATTATGGGGATGGATTTTAGAAATCAAATGGGCAACACGACTCGATTTTCACTATTCAACACCTTAAATGATGTACGTTTTATCAATACAACGGCATTGCCGTACAAGAGCTTAGTTAATTCCTCTTCAGTGTTGTACAGATGAGGATACTTGCAACGCTTAAGCCGCAAGAGGACAAACAAAAAGAAATGATAGGTTCTAGGGTAATTAAGGTCACCGCGTAAGCGCCTATTGCTGCCCCTGTTAGGTGAAAAAAGCCGGTTAGCGCCGCTAAAAAACCTGCGGATTTATCAGAGTAGCCAAGCATGATAGTTACGCTGCAGGGCATTGCGATGCCAATAAAAAAGAAGGTGATATAGCAATAAGTCAAAATACCCATTAACCCTTTTATTGCGAAGGGGGAAATAAGTAACCAAAAAAGCACTGAAAGCACAGCGATAAACAAGCTTGAATACTTGAATTTAAACAATGGTGAAACAGAGGCTAGCCGAATATTGATTATGCTTCCCACCACAAAAGACAGCGTGGCTAGAAGCGAATATATCGAGAACACAGTTTTGGTGAGTCCGAATTGCTGCATTATCATTGACGGCGAGATGGTAATGAAGCTAAACACAATGCCATAAAGTAGTCCGCTGGCCATACCCACTGAGACGATTTTCATCATTGTGCTTTTAATAAGCGCTAAAGTATCGCTAAAGACGTTCTCTGAGGTTGTCGGCATATACTGTTTGAGGGTGGTGGAAACTGAAAGCAGTAAAAGTAAGGCGAATACTCCCATTACTAGTACAAAATAAAAGATAGATAAAACGCCGAAGGACTCGCCAATTAGCGTACCTACTAGTGGCGCTATTGCTGGCGCGATAGCGAATGCAATGTTGATAAATGAAAGTGAAACATTCAGCTGCTTTTTGCTAAATATCTGACGTGACAGTCCGCGCGATACTGAAACGCCAACCCCACCGCCTAAGCCTTGAATGACTCTTCCTACAAGAAAGGTATTTTCTTCGGTGGCAAGTGCCACCATAAGCGTACCGGCGATGAATACTAAGACTCCGTACAGTAGAAACTTTTGTTTGTTTAGGTAGTCGCAGGCGACACCAGACACTAACTGAGAAAGTGAGAACGCGATAAGAAAGACGGCCACGCTTTTTTCAATTATTCCCACATAGCTGTCGTATATAGCAGCCAAATCAAAAAAGAAGGGGCTATAAATACTGGTAGAGAGTTGGCCGAGAATAGACAAAATGGTGAAGGTTACCGTCAGCGAATAAAACGTATGGCGTGACATGGTGTGCTTCATCTAAGGGGAACCAAACTATGGGTAAAGAGACAGTGCAGTTAGGCTACAGATTTGGTGTTACAGTTTTAATAAAGACGCTTTTTTTAAGTTTGAGAAAACTGATAACGTGATGATATAAGCGAGTGGTGATTGGTAACTCTAGAAAAAATGGTGGCCCCACCCTGACTTGAACAGGGGGCAGCTTTAATAGCATAAAAGAGATAAAACAATAGAGGGAGTTTCTGACTCCCTCGAATATCAGCGAGTTTGTAGTAGCTCAGCCTGCTTCACTATTGAATTCTGAGATTCTACAGCTCTATCAATAACACGGCTATATACCTTTTTCTTTTTAGACGAGTCGGCGTTGCGAACGAACTCAGACAGGCTGGAGTTGTACTTTGTTGTCTGGCCGTTTTTTAATCTGGCAAACATCATTATTCTCCCATTTTATTGCCCAATTAATGAGCGGGCAGCGATTGCATCAGGGTAGTAAGCGTCTCGCGAGTAAATTTATGCTTAACATGATTTTCTACAGCCTGAATGTTGGCGTGGTACATACGAGTGCCCCCTCGTTGTCCTTTAACAATAGATCTATTTTTATCTGACCACCAAATTGCTGCTTTAGTTACCAAATAAGGATTGTATGATGAAACTCGAATTGATTCTTACCAGTTCTGAACTAAACTTGACTGTAGTAGTATAAAGTAGGATTTTATCCTTACTGAATTTCATCTATTGGAGGTAAATTATGGCAATGGTAAAGAAAAGTATCACAGTAACGGATCAACAAGAACAATGGATGCAAGCTCAACTAGCAACTGGTAATTATGCTAGTGACAGTGAATTATTGCGAGATTTGATCAGAAAAGAGCAAGTACGAGCAGCCGAGATTGAAGCTATTCGTTTGAAGTTAATTGAAGCAGAGCAAAGCGGTTTTGTTGAAAGGTCACCGAGTGAAATGCTAGCTAGCTTTAAAGAAGAAGCACGAAATAATGGGAAACTATAAACTCAGTGCAGCGGCTGAGTCTGATTTAAAGCGTATTTGGTTTCGTGGTCTTGATGAATTTGGCGAAGCGCAAGCTGACGCATATTATTATAAACTTTTAGAACGCTTTGAGCAGTTAGCAAATCAGCCTTACATTGCACCTGCTGTTGATGATATCAGACTAGGCTATCGTCGAGCAGTTTGTGGAGTTGATGGTATCTACTATCGCATTCATGGTGATTATATTGAAATAATGCGGGTGCTAGGAAGGCAAGATGCTCAACTCAACCTGTAATGAGTTTTCAATGAGATAAAAATGAGCAATAGTTTTTTATCAGATGGGCTCTTAAAAATTGATAACCAGCTTCGGTTGCTCGCTGATGAAAAAGAGTCATTCTTACGACAAGCTTTACATTATTGAAGTGTCTACAAGTGGCTTTGGTAGCCATGATGAAGTCTGGAAAAAATGGTGGCCCCACCCTGACTTGAACAGGGGACCTGCCGATTATGAGACTCAAACCGAGCGTTTACCGATAGTTACTTTATTTACCTGTTAATTACTTGTTGTTTCATATAAATCAGTAGGTTATTGAGGTTTTGTTATCTCTGTTGCTTAATTTTTTAAGCAATTCAGCGCACTAGATTTTGCGCTCAAAGTAGCACAGAGGTAGCACAGCATGTCGGCAACAAAGTTTAGATTTACAGAACAGGCCATCGAGAAACTATCAGGTTCGGATAAACGGGCTCGATATTACGACTCTCAAATGCCAGGTCTCATCATTGATGTTCTTCCATCAAATAAGAAAACCTTTCGGGTATACAAAAAGCTTCCTGGCACACAGAAGCCATTGTCGGTCACTATCGGCTCTTTTCCATCCAATGCCGTAGAGCAGGCTCGAAAACAAGCTAGGAAGGCCATGGCGGACATCGCCGATGGTATGAACCCTAACGATAGTAAACGTCACTTCAGGGCCGCCTCTGTTACGTTAGAAACAGTATACGAAAGCTATAAGCTCTCCAGAAAGCTTAAAGAAACGACATTACGTGGCTACGAGCAGGTGATGGATTGTTACTTTGATGATTGGGCAAAGAAGCGTTTGGCTGACCTTACAGAAACCCGCATCTATCGTCGGCACTACGAACTGACTAAGCGCAGTCCTGCACAGGCCGACTTAGCTATGAGAACGCTTAGAGCGCTTTTTAACTTCGCTAGGGCTGAGTATAAATCCTCAGACGGCAGAACTTTATTCCCTCATAACCCTGTTACTGTTCTGTCTGAAAAACGTTGCTGGAACAACGTAGCCCGCAAACAGACAAGACTTCGACGCTCATAGTTAGAGCATTCCTTAAGGTTATTAATGATATGCGTGACCCGGAAATGTAACAGAATAACAAAGGTAATGAATCGAGCTTCGGCATAAGAGTTCATGTAGGAGTATATGCGAAAAGCACCATGATCGGGATAGCTCCTCATGAGCCCTGCAAAATTGGCCAAAGTAATGGATGATTTGAAAAATTATCGCGGTAAAGTAGATGATCTGTTTCGTGTTATAAAATGTCAGTTAGTTTTATTCAAGACCCGCTTTAATAGCTTGACGAAATATGATTCACGACTAGCTATTCACTCTGGCGAATCTGTTATCAGGTAGAGCAGGTGTTACTACGAGGACTAGAAACGCTATGAAACTCGGAATTGCTCAGGTCTGGTCCAACATTCGACATTATTTGAGTATTAAAAGGTTAGTTACCGACTTGTAACGAAAAGTCCTAAGCTAGGCAAAAATATAGGCCTTGCTAGCACCTTTCTAATGAAAAAGATTGAAAATTTCTATTACGTCTGATATTTTTAACATGATATTAACATCTTGCACTGATCGATTTTTGGTTGCTGTAACTAGCTTAAGATTGAACTTGTCGGTATAAAGCATCAATGATTTAGCTTAACTATTTCAGTGCCTCATTAGGGAAAATGACGGAGCAGTGATAGATGACATCAATATTACTCTACTTTGACTTTCTTGCTCGAAGTGCTCGATTTAAATTCTTGGAATTTCTCTCCTCATTATTGATAATCCTATTATTTGGTACAGCCTGCTACTTCTATGCCATTAAAAGCGCGATCTACCTTGAGCATGCAGAGAATCAACGCGTTGCAGAAACGACAATAGATGTATTAGATCCTGTAGCAGTAAAAAATTATGAAGATTTACTAAATTGGTTTACTAGTTCTAACAAAAGTATTCCATCAGATACCGAAATTTTCGTTGAAGAAGTCACTGAGGAAGCAAAGAAAATAGTCCAAAGGCTCAACAGGGATATGCAGAGAGTCAATGAAATTCAAGCGAAAGCCATAGAGAAAGCTTTAGCGGAGAAATATTCGCTTTCAACAGAACAAAGAATCGCAACAATAGAAGCCGCTTATGAAAATCATCCTGAACTGATGAATGCATGTAGCTCAATATTTGAAAGCAACTCTTCAGTTCTTCCTCAAGGGCTTACTGGGGAAACGGACACGATAGGGATGCTAAATCGTAATGCAGACGCAAACAGTTCTCTTGCTACTTTAGACTATTCCATAATCTCAAACCACCGGATACCTCATACGGAAGCTGATAATTTTGATCTTCTTAAAAATAAATGGTGGCGATTCATTCCAAATTGTTACCTTTTCAAACAGTTTGATAAAATAATTCGTGAAAAATTGAGCAGTAACGAGCCATACAATTCAACAAATGAAGCCTTAACTTCAATCTTTGCACCTAAGTCTTTCACACGGAAAAGTGATGGAACGTTATTAGCTACAAACTATGTTAATGAGTCAGACCCAAATTTGAGGGTTAGAGCTGTATTCTTGGGCGTCAGTATCGGTGGACGAATATCATTTCCTGGAACCAAGTTTAGTAAACCTGATCAAGTCTTGTATGATCCGAAAGATAGACCTTGGTTTCGTCTTATTCACGATGACCCGAATTCCCATGACGTAGGTGAATGCGACATGACGACACCTTATGCTGATATAGGCTCACAACTATTAGTTGTGCGCACAATAGTGTGTAAGGGGGAGTTAATCTCCAAAGAAAATTCAATTAGAAAGTTTGCTTTAGGTGTTGACCTTGTGATCAACAAAAATAGAGACACTGTTAATTCAGAATTAAGGGGTATTGCTAGCCGCCTTAAAAGTACTGCTTCGCCTTATGAAAATTTAAATTTCGGAGAAGTAATCGAAAATGCGGAAAATAACACAGAGTTGTATCCCAAAGAAATTAATTTCTGGGGAATTATGACGCCAGCCTATTATGATCTTGTTGATGGCGTTTCTTCAAGCTTCTTCACTGACGCTGTTATTTTCGCAACTATCATAATTATTGTTTTTTCGTTAGCTAGAGCAAGACCTAAGGGTTTTATATATACAGGCTTAGTCGAATCAACGTTGTATGGTGAAAGTGATCGTGAAAACATTGTAAATGGAAAGGAAAAAACTGCGACGTTTAATCGTTTCATTGGTTTTGCTATATGGCGGAGAAAGATAAAAGAAAAAAGAGGTGTGGAAAAAGTTCAAAGAGAAGTAAGAGCAAAGCAGATCTATATACTAATGTCGGGTAGTTCTATCACATTTAGTTTAGTAGGTTTTATTATCGAGTTACCATATAGGCTAAATTGGTATCAAATTTCAGTGTGCCAAAATAGAAATGATAATATATCAATTTCGGAAGCGACTGATTCAGAAGATCATCAAATTAACATTATCGATGAGATAACTAGTCAAAAAGAATACGTTGATTGCTTAACTGATGCTTGTACAAAGAGCGAAAAAAGTCCCGTTCTAATTAAGTTCCTTAGTAAAACTTTTTATAAAAGAGGTGAAGGGCTACCTAGTCAAGTATCAAGCTTTAGAAGTCTTGAAAAGATAAGAGAGAGAGAACTCTTGTTAAAAAGGCGAAGAGTAAGGGTGAGAACCAGTTACCAAGAGCTTAAAGTATTGTTTAACCAGAGTACTATAAATGTTGTTAACCGACTGACAGATATAAGGTCAGCTCTTAAGATAAGTAATAAGGACTACTTGGACTTACTGGCTTGCTCTACTAGCGATGTGAAACGGATTATTGTTTGTAGTTCTCATGAAGAATTGAATGAGTTTATAGAATCTTTTAAAGATGATTACAACAAAATAATGAAGATTCATAAACAAAAGAAGGCAAGCATATGCTTCTTAGTGACCCCATCTACAGTTGGAAATTATGGCTTTGAAACCTCTCGTGAACAATTTATTTTACTAGAAAACTGCGTCATTGCTCTAGAAGGAGTAGAAGAAGTAACTGCTAAAGGTGAAGGTGCAAAAACATCTATATATCTTACCGGGTACATAAGTTGGAATTCAGTAGACCTACACTTCTACCGTCTATATCATGAAGAGCTAAATGATTTTAGGATAAAGCAAAATGGGATGTGAATCGACCAGACTTTACTAGACAGATTTTTGTGAGACTGTAACAGATTCTGTGTAACTGCCATTAGTTAATATGCTTTTCGAGGCGTTCCTCGAACTCGATAATAAAACGACTCATCGCCTGACGCCAGTTTTGAATCGGCATCGACCATTTCTTACTGGCATCTTTTATTGCTAAGTACACCATTTTTCTTGCTGAATCATCGCTGGGGAAGATTTTCCGTTTCTTGATGGCTTTACGGATAACACTGTTCAGTGATTCAATGGCGTTGGTGGTGTAAATTGCCCTGCGGATGTCCTCTGGGTAATTGAACAAGGTGTTGAGATTATGCCAGTGCGTCCGCCATGATTTAGCGATTTGTGGGTACTGGCCGTCCCATGTTTCAGCAAACCGTTCTAGTTCAAGCAGAGCTTCGTCTTCTGTTGCTGAGCGGTACACGCGCTTTAAATCTGCTGTGACAGCTTTGTAGTCTTTCCATGACACGTATTTAAGTGAGTTACGCACCATGTGTACGATACAGAGTTGAATATGCGTTTGTGGGAACACAGCATTAATTGCATATGGGAAGCCTTTGAGACCGTCCACACAGGCGATGAGAATGTCTTCTACGCCGCGCTGCTGAAGTTCGGTTAGAACGTTTAACCAGAACTTAGCACCTTCATTCTCGGCTATCCACATGCCCATCAGTTCTTTGTGACCTTCGGTGTTAATGCCCAAGGCCAGGAAGATAGATTTGTTAATGATGCGCTTATCTTGGCGTATTTTCACCACGATACAGTCGAGGTGAACAATCGGGTAAATCGCTTACTTAGTCGCTCTTAAACAGGTTCTAATATTGGGCTACGCGTAATTAACTAGATGTCGGTATCGGGCAAGAATATCAGGATTCTTACGCAATCTATCTTCTACATCGAAAGCGTTCCACCAAACGATCGTATTCTGCTCTTTTCTATCCCTTTGGCGCTCCAACATTTCTGTCAAATCACGCGTAATTTGCGTGTTCACAACTAACATGTAACCATCTGGACGATAGTCAAAAATTGTATTTGCCATATCAACGTCTGACTTACTAATTGAAGATTTTTTAGAATGTTTTAAGTTTGTTTTACACTGAACGATCATTTTACCTAGTTGGACAGATTCAGTGCCTCTGGAAACACGATTTTCATTATGGAGCATGTTGTATTCACAAATCAAATCTCGACCATTATCACCTTGATTGGTAGGAGCAACTTTCCTAACAGAAAAGACCCAAGGTTCACGATTTAGAAGTTCTAAAACTAAATCCTCAAATTCTCCACTGGCTTGCCGGTCGATAATATTCCACTCAAATTTTTGGTCACCAAACAGTAATGAAATCTCTTTAAGCTGGCGCAGTCTAATTAACTCTTTTTCTTCAGAAACGGACTCCAATCCGCAGTTGCTATATTTAATTACGACATGATGGTCGCTAATAAACACAAGCTGATTTTCTTGCGAAATTACCTCTATCTTCGATGTATCACCTAACGCTGCAACAAGATTTTTCGCGTACTTCTCATCTTTAAATGGGATGGTCGTACGTATTTCATTAATAACTTCTACATTTGACACTACTCCGTTGATGATCTCTGAATTATCATTGTTGATAGCCAGTTGTTTAAGTAACCCTGCTATATGTGTACTTTTAAATATTGAGAACTCGGACGAAAAGCTTCGAAAAAACAACCAATCAGGATTCATGCGAAAGTTAGCGACATATGACTCATCCTCACCAATAAAGCCTCTTATTTTATTTTTCCATATATTGAGTTCAGGAGAGTCGAAAGAGAAATCGTCCGGACAATAACCGACAGCACCTAGAATATTTCCTTGATACATATGGAACATATATAGTTCCATTAAAATACGGAAAAAGCTCTCAAAGTCTCGTTTGCTATTTTTCCTAATGCGTTCATTAAGCGGCTGTGCTGGGAACCAATACATTCCATATAATTCGTCTTCGATTCCACTGAAATCATTATGCTCACCTAGAAATCGAAATGAGCTTATCCCTCTAGATTTTGTAATAGCAGTAAGAACTGTTGGGACAATTGCATGTAAGTCAGTAACTTCCTCGATGCGCTTCTGACGATAATAAAAAACCGGAAACAGTTTTTCATCATCGATGTCATATAGAAAGATTCTCCATTGTGGGCAGCAATCCAACCCTATGAGAAGTTGATTTTCAGGGCTTTTCGTAACAGTAAACCCAACCTCTTCAATCCGCTTTAAAAATTCTTCTATCATCATTATCCACCATAAACAGTCTTATAAAAAACATCTATCGCCGTATTAACACGTGAACAAAATAGTTCCTAAGGGGCCGCACACTATCTTGAAGCCTTATACAATGCATAGTAAAAATCCCACGCGTTGAGAATCACTCTTAAACATTTAGTTAGCTGTCTTTTTTGAGGAGGACTTGTTTAAGCTTGTCTATAATCTCCTGTGGATTTTCTTCTATGACTTGGTCAATTAGATCGAGCATTAGCTTGGTGGGATTTTCTCTAAGAATTTTAGCTATCATTTTGAGGTCCTGTCGTGGAGTATCAGAGTCAGGAAATAGAAGTGATTCGAGCTCGCTATCTATAACGATAGAAGCATCAACTAAGTCAAGTTTACCGACTTGTTCTTCAATATTTGGATTGCCGTCTGAATCGATTATCAAAACTCGCTTAGTATCTTTTAGTGGAGGCAATTGAGTTGCTAATTTCATAGCGCTCATTTTCCCACCGCATTGCAAAAACGAAACATTGGAGTTGAGCCCAAGGCGTCCTGCTAAAGTAGAAAAAAATAGGGCATCTGATTCGCCTTCAACGAAGAATTGAACTTTAGGGGGCTCACTACTACTAGTTTGGATAGCTTCAAGTAATCGCTCAGGAGCATAAACCTCACCATATAGAGAGGCAAACATTAGCTTATGACGAAGCACTTCGCTCCAGCCTACTTTCTCTGCAGCTTCAACATCAGAAGAGTCGCATAAAATAACATTCAGTTCTTTTCCCATGCTCAATGCATCAGCACATTCATTGGAATATCCAGACCATGATATGAACACACCTTTCGTCCCTGTTAGCTTGCCATCCACTTTGCACTTGAATGAATACACTTCAGATACGGGAAGCTCTTTACTATGCCACTTAGCTTCCACAAGGTACCATGACCCCTCAAAAAATATACCACCGTCAATCTGCTCACCGCGTCCCTTAAATGGCTTTTTTACGAAGAGTTCTTCTTTTTCAAATTGGTTGAACAAATATTTTTCAAACTCGTAACCACGGCGTTGCTTATCTTGGCGAGTGGCATACATTTTTTCATTTTTGAGTTCTTCTAACTTCATTAATTACTCTGTATTTTAATTTTTATTCAGACGACAATAGCTTCTTAACATGACTTCATACTAACACTCAATTTCATTCAAAAACTATGTTTTGAGCTTTTATGGAAAGAGGTAAGTGTCTGCTTAGTTGTGAGTTCGCTTGATAGATGCAGATATTGGAATAATCGTTTAGTTGGAGCTCTCTTTCGTAACTCACCTTACGATGGACAACTCTGAAAGGTATGCAGCTAGTTTAGGGGAGGTTTAAAACAGTAATAAAAGAAAGCTTTCACTAAAAACTAGCGATGTCACCCATGAACTGATGCACAGCTCTTAAAAAGGATTGATTCAAAATATCTGGGTTCTTTATCTTATCTTGCGTGCTAAAGTAATAAGTAGCACAGAGGTAGCACCAACCTTATCAGGTTAGTAGTAACTATCGTCGAAGAGTAGGAGAAATGGTGGCCCCACCCTGACTTGAACAGGGGACCTGCCGATTATGAGTCGGATGCTCTAACCAACTGAGCTATGGGGCCATTTTGAGATGTGCTGTGCAGTTTTTTATTGCAAATTGCTATGCATAACAACCACAAGCGAGCGCAAGTATAAGCAGTTTTATTTGCCTTGTCACGCCTCGCTGGTGGCTTTGTGATTTGTTTGCTTTATTTTTGTTCACTAAGCTGTAGTTTATGTGCCTTGTTTGGTAATTTTACACGTCGCCACCCAAGAGCTAATGCCAAGCCTAATATGCTAAACAGAGTCGTAGAACCGCCTCCACCAGAGCTATTTGAATTAGTATCCGTTGGCAAGCTCACTACACTTTCGTTTACGGTAACAGTAACGGTGTCGCTGGCGCTAACTCCAAACTCATCCGTTGCAGTTAACGAAAAGGTTAAATTGCTTTGAGATGATGGGGCGGTAAAAGACATGGTTAATGTATCTGCATTTCTGATGGTAACCGTGTCGCCGGCGGTTTGCGTCCATTCTACGCTTGTTAACGCGCCTTCGGGGTCTTGGGCGCTTCCCGTTAATTCAACGCTGGCTCTTACATCGGTTTCAACATCTGTTCCTGCGTTTACCACAGGGGCTTGATTGCTCTCATCATCTTTTATCGTAATCAGCGTTTCTACCACACCACCTAGAAGATTGGTGTCTTGTGCAGCAAGCACTAAACGAAATTGTTCGTTGTCTTCTTCGATACTATCGTTAATAAGCGCAATATTGACGGTCTTCGAATTAGTTTCGCCGTCGCTCCAAGTTAGCGTGCCCCTTTGGCTGACAAAGTCTTCATCGCTCACTGCTGTACCGCTTTCCAGTGAATAGTTCACACTTACTTCGCCTTCACTTCCGCCTTGGCGAACAATGTTTAACGCAAGTTCAGAGTCAGTCTCTAAAATAGTGCGTTCGCCAGTGCTTAATTCAATTTTTCCTTGCTGTGCAGTACCGTTAATGGTGACTCGAGCATAACCGCTACCAGAGGTGATGCCTCCTCCTTGCGGGTTAAATAGTCTGACGAAAAATACCTCATTGCTTTCAGTATTTTCATTAGCATCGATGCTTAACGTGATGTTTTTAGTCTGTGATTCATCCGCACCCCAACTGAGTTCTCCAGACGCTAACATTACATCGCTGCTGGTGGCTGAACCCGCTATTACTTCATACGCAACTGTCATAGCCCCGGTACCTGTCTTATTAACAGGAAGGCTTAAGGCTGTATCAGCATCCGTTTCATAATTAGCCTGAGAGAAGGCCGCAACTGTTGTTGCGCTTAACGTATTGTCTTTTAATACAAACAAACCGCGCTGAATATCACTAACCAAAATATTACCGCTAGGTAGAAACGGGTATACGCCCCAGGCACCATTAAAGTTGGTGCTGTTAAAAGCTGGGTAGGTGTCGAAAAAGCCAGCTTCTACAGGCGCGGTAGGATCTGAAATGTCTAGTACCGTTAAGCCACGCTCATAGTTAGACATATAGTAGCGGTTACCTCTTACGTAGCCGTTGTGATCGATAGTGCCGTTGTCACTGGTCCAAATGCTGGCGAGCACAGGTGTTGTAAGTGATGAAATATCAAAAATCATAACCCGGGTATTTAAGCTGAAGTTTCGCTCGTCCAACTCATCGTGAACAAAGGCATATTGCTTGTCTTCACTAAACCAGCCGCTATGGGTGTAGGCAACCTCGTTATAACTAATACTACTTAGTTCAGAGGTACTATTTGTGTTCGTGTGATCCCAAAGGCGCATTGCATCTTCATTGAAGTCAAGCATAACCGTACATCCATCAGCCGTAGCATTCACACAGTCAGTTTGCGCTCTTGCGTCGGTAACGCGCATAGATGACGCATCATGCGTATAGTCGGCACGTGTGAGACCGCTAGGTATGTAAGACGCGGTTGGTGTTTGAGGTGACGTTAGCGTATATGAACGAAAGGCTCCGCCGTTACTATCCTGACCAACCAAATGCAGCTGAGGCGCAGCGTCATTTAACGGTGTGTTTAGCGTGTAATCTACGTTAGAGATGTAGATATTGTGTGCACGGTTATCGTCGTTAATCCGCTTCGTTAAGCTAATACCATTAGGGAGGTCGTTAAGGTCAATGATGGTAAAACCTTCTGTTACGCTATCGGCACTGGCATAGGCATACGCTTTAAAACGCCCCGCAGCGCTATCGAAATACTGATAGACTTTAATGTCGCGCCATGTCGTACTTTGACCGGTAATTTCACCTACTACTACCGGTGCTGTTGGCTCGGTTACATCTACAACGGCAATGCTGGCCTGCATGCCAACAATGGCATATTCTCTACGGTTGTTTAAATCGACGTGCCCCCAAATATCGTTGGTACTATTTGATACCGACGACAATACGTTAACAGGTACGTTAGAGAGTAGATCGATATTGCTGCATGGGAAGTCGGCAGCCGTGCCATCTGTGCAAGCTTCATTTGCACTGACTTCGGTACTAAGGACCATGTGCGATGATGCCTGTGCTTGAAAGGAAGACGCGGCTTTTCCGTCAGTTATACTATCGAACCCTTTTTCATAAAGGGCTTCTGATAAATAGGTAGGCACATTAACTAGTGTAGTTTTGTGCAAGGCAGGCTTCTGTGCCTGGTAATGATCTTCACGAGAAAAGCCTCCTAATACGGGTAAAAGACTGTCGTTTAGAACTTGTGCATGCTGAGCGTTGTCGAAATAATATTGGCCTTCAGCAACAAAAATTTTGTCGCCTTCATTGGCCTGTCGCACGGCATAGCTTAACGTTTTACAGGGCCTGAAACGGTTGTCACACTTGCCCGCGTCCACGCCGTCTTCGGCAACAAAACGCGCTTTGTCATGGTCGGTGTGTGCTTGTGCACCTTGACTCACAAATGCTAAAAGCACCACTATTAGCGTTAATGGGAATGCATTCATCTTGTCGTCCGCGCAAGTGTGTAATTAGAAAAAGGTAGTTTGTATAAAAAACTACCAGATATCCAAAGGAAGTACATACGTAAATGAAAATGCCTTTTCGCATGAGTTTCATGCCTTCGTTACTCTTTGCGGCGCTCGTGTCGTTAACCGGCTGTGATGTCATTAACCTCAAAGGAAGAGAGCCTGGTGAAATCCCGTTTAAGTTGGTGGGAGTCGATACGGGGGCATGTCCAATGATCATGAGTATTGGACAACAGCGATGGAATATAGATTACTTCGGTTTTTACCTTAGCAAGCCAGAAGTGCGCATTGATGGTAAGTGGCAGCGAGTTAAGTTTAAACAAACCCAATGGCAGACGCCGAATATAGCATTGCTAAAGTTTCACAATAAGTGCAACAACCCTGATGATGCCAATAGCAAAATTGTATTAGATGTATCGGAAGAGCTTTTAAAGCTGTCCACAAACTTGCGCTTCACTATGGGTCTTCCCTTCGACGATAATCACGCTAACCCGCTTACACAGCCTTCGCCATTGAATGACAGTACAATGTTTTGGAGCTGGCAAAACGGTCATAAGTTTTTGCGACTGGATGTGTCTAAAGGCTCAGAGGAAACACGCAAATGGTCTTATCATTTAGGTAGCGTGGGTTGCGATTCTGAATCAGCAGTCAGGCCGCCTGAAAAATCGTGTGCTTTCACAAACCGGGTGGAGTTTATTCTGCCGATGACCCAGCTTGATACTGATTTAGATTTGGAAGTATCAGTGTCTAACATTGTCGCGCAAGTTGATATAAACGAAGCGCCAAGTTGTATGTTCGAGTCTCCTGAAACTGAGCCCTGTAAAAAGCTTATTCAGAATTTAGTGCACAGGCCTTGGATTAAGTGGCAGTAGCGGCACTTTTAATTTGCACTAGAATGCGAGCTCTGCTCGCTTTCAAGGCGGCAATTATCGCTTTTGTTGCAATGATTTTAGGCGCGTGCAGTAAATCGCCCACGCCTTACATTTGGAATTTGCCTCACAATATTCCACCGCCTCCTGTTCCCGCAGGCAACCCTGTGACCGAAGAAAGCGTAATTTTGGGAGAGAAGCTTTTCTTTTATAAGGGCTTAAGTGCTAACAACACGGTTTCATGCAGCAGCTGCCATGAACCAGAGCATGCTTTCTCTGAACCTAAGACGGTTTCAGTAGGCGCGAATGGAGACGTGCTAAACCGTAACGCATTAGCGCTAGTAAACGTGGCTTATAATGCATCCTTCACTTGGGCGCATAACAATTTAGAAAGTATAGAAAAGCAGCTGATGATCCCGCTTTTTAATGAACATCCTGTGGAAATGGGCGTTACGGGAAATGAAAAGCGTATATTAAAGCGCTTTGAGGGCAGCGAATATCGAGCGCTGTTTGAAGCGGCTTATGGTGATGATACACCCAATTTAAATAATATCGTAAAGGCGCTTGCTAGCTACGTGAGAAGTTTAGTGTCGTTTAATAGTGCTTTCGATAACTACGCTTACGCTCAAGATGACGATGCACTAACCGCCCAGCAGCTTGAAGGTTTGAATCTGTTTTTTTCAGAGCGCACTGAGTGCTTTCACTGCCACGGAGGTCTGAACTTCACTCAATCGTCTAAGCATAGTTTTCAACCTTTTGCGGCTCAGCCTTTCCACAACACTGGCCTGTATAACGAAGATGGGAAGGGCAGTTATCCGGAATCGGACATGGGGCTTTACAGCGTTACTCACAATAAACAAGACATGGGGAAGTTTAGAGCTCCTACTTTGCGCAATATAGCCCTTACTGCGCCCTACATGCATGATGGCAGTATTGCCACCCTTGATGAAGTCATTGAGTTTTATGCTCGTGGGGGAAATCTGGCTGAAAGCCCTAACCCTTACCGCAGTCCGTTCATAAAAGGCTTTGCGATTTCTGAAGATGAAAAGGCGGCGTTGGTTGCATTTTTGCGCAGTTTAACCGACGAGCAATTTGTAAAAACACACACTACACGCAAAAATTAGCGATTTATTGCTCATTTTGTGTAATTTATGTTTATACTTTGCACACATATATCAACCAAATGCTTATGTGCTGATTGTTAACATCGTGATAAACTCAATCACTTACATTCTTTGTTAATAACTATAAAGCAGGTGAGCGGTCGCGGAGATGAGAATGACTGAAAAACCCTTCATTACAAGTGGTCGAAATACCATCATTCATAAAATAAGAAAATTAGATCTATTGGTGATCAATGGTGATGAACATCCGCCAATTCTTGTTACTTATAAAGGTATTAAGCAGTACGAAGGCAAAGTGCCTGAAAACAAGCGCGATGCCAAGATGATGGACATGGAACTAGTAGATGTAACTACTAGCGATGTGTTTGGCGACGAAAAAACATTATTGTTCGTACAAACCCTAAATGGGAAAGAGTATAAAATCGATTACTCTAAAATTGGGACGAGCATGTTTATTAAGATTCACCAAGACAGTATTTTCTAAAACACACCTTACCCCATATTGGGGTAGATGTGCTTTTAATTAATGGGGTTAGGCAATCTGGCCCCAATTATCTGCCTTGAGTGAATTGAACCCTCCAATTACCCTTCCTTTTCCTTTAAGCTGTACATAACGCTTTTTGAAAATGTTAAACCGGCAGATGTCCACTGGCGTGACTTCCGATGCATTTACGCCACTTACAACACCTGCAGTCTCCAACCCCTCAGCAATTAACTCTGAACAGAACCAGCTATTAAAGTCTTCTTGATTGTAGCTTATGCTGCCGAACAGGGGATGTTCATCAATCGCGTCCACTGCTGAGCCGAATAGCTGTAGCACGTCGTAAGGTTTTCCGTCTTGTTCAAACATGAAGTTAAAGAAGTCTCGCTTATTTTGCTCAAAGATACTTCTTGACGCGCTAGACAAGGGCAGCCACCAAATATCACCGTCATAAGATGCTACTCGCTCGCTTAGTCTATTGGTCATTACCCCTCGCTTTCCTTTATACGATGTTGCTTCCATGACTTGATTAAAATATCGATTAGAATCTTCATCGCGCATCTTCGTTTGCATAACTATTGCCACATGCGTTACCGCAGAGCGTGTAGTGAGTTTGGTCCAACGAGAAAATAAGCTATTGCCGCCAAATGCGATGATGTCACCAGGCTGCATATGTTCTCTAATAAGGTGGTATTGTTGCTGCTCTAACATGGCTCTTCCTTGAATACGTGTTAAAAAATTAGATTATTGTCTGCACCGCTAGGCGGGCAAGAGTATTTGCTTATGATTTTCCACTTTGCAATGTATGCATTTATAAGAATGTTGCAAAGTGTGTGTTAAGTACGACTAATAACAGTTTAGACCGATTATGACGTGGTTCAATAGATTCACACACCCAGTTAAGAGATAATCATCTCAACTGGAGTGTATATGAAAACGCGAAAAA
>NZ_JANHZQ010000064.1:0-17477 GCF_041414725.1 Alteromonas sp. DY56-G5
CATGTTCATCTGCCTATCCTTAACTCTCTATAGAGTAAATTGAGATAGGCAGTTACACAAAATTAGTTACAGTCTCAGTTAAGATGCAAACATTATAACTTAATCCTGCACCCTATGTCTAATACTGAACAGTATTAGACATAATGGTGGTAATGCAACAAATCTACATATAAAAACTGTAACTGACTTGAGGCTTTTCACCTAAATCCACGTATTTCATTATATCCCCAACCTTTTTTGCACACTCAAGAGTAATAGGCAATCTGCCATCTAGTTGTGTGTTATTCCAATTCATCTTAGTTAAACCCAATACTTCCTCAGACAACTCCTCTAAAGACGAATCGTTTTCATAAACATCTATTTTTAGCGGATTTGGTACGTAAGCTCCAGGATAAGTTTGATAAAAATCGATTGTGCCGCGTGTATACAAAACGCCTTCACTTTCATTTATTGAGAGCAATGTGCCTCTCTTGGGTGGATAACTAGTCTGACTAAACAATCTAATATCCGTATTAGTGATAGAAACAAAGTCCTTAGAACGAACGCCTTTCTCTTCTAAAACACGACAAAACCCCCTGATTTCAGTTTCTCGAAATTTTGACGTTTTATGAATAACAATTCTGGCAGGCATTTGCATAAGGGCTTTATCGTATTCAGATAACGCTGAGCTTAATAAATCATAAGCTTGTTCTTCTGACATAAACGGACGCTTATCATTTTTATCGATGACAACAGGTGTCCCGCGTAAGATTACCCCGTGACCAAACTCATCAAATACTTGAGCTAAACTTGTTGATATAGTTTCACCATCTCTACTCTTATAAAATCCAATTCCAACATAACAACTCTTCGGTTTAAAGCGCTCTTCTTTTAGCCTCCATGGAACTGTTTTATTACCTTTATAGTACAAAGCCGTTGCAAAATTCCACGCGCGAGTCGCATCGTCCTGATTCCCTCTATTCGCTTTCCCTGTCAATAGCGTACTTTCGAGCACAAGTTGCAAAGGTATGCCAAGGTGCATGCATTTCGCCTTTAGTAAACGTCTAAAGTCATGTTCCATATACTGTTCGACTGATCCGGTGTCTTTTTTCGAACCAGCATCTTTTTGCGTTAATGATAGGAATAGTTCTTCTGGTATAACGCAAATAATGACGTCAATTGCTCTATTCTCTGCAAGAAACTGGACTTGTTCGTAGTACAAGTTTACTGCTGCCACGACTCTTTCTTCTCTAGTTTTAATACGACTAACTTTAACAATTGAAGATTTTTGAAGCGCGCGCGTGAATCCTGGTGAAGATAATAGTCGCGTGAAAAAACCATAGTCAGCCGAAACACCACCAAAACCTTTAAACAGGTTTGATAGCTCACTTTCCTTGCCGACAATACCGCTGCGACATAAGTCCAACCAAACGTCGAGTTTATCTACGCCCTCCCCCCTTCCTACTATTCCGAGTCTTAGCTCTGAGCGTCTAAGTTCATCTTTAGTATCATAAACACCCATTCGTTCGATTCCATTACGTGGACAAATATGTGTTCCTTTACCGAACTCTAAAAGCGGCTCTTCAATTACGGTAACCTTCACTGTTTATTCCTCCTCATCGATATCAATCAATTCTTCGGTGATGTTTTCTGGGACAAGCTGAATAAGCGAACCGAACTTAATTTCCTGATGTGTCATTTGAGAGAGAAAAAAAGCAATAAACCGGGTCAGATTTCTCACTGCTTGATTGTTTTCAAGCCTTTTTTGCTTCGTTACCAACTTGTCGTGAAAACGGATGCGACGATAAGAGTTATAGGTATAAAGCCAACTCGGTACGATCAGGGTATGGTACTGACCCATCGTATGAATAAACCTTAATTGGAAGCTTAGGTGTTTATAGTGTGCAAGACTACCGGGTTCTTTCTTACTATCTACACGTTCAAAAACTGTTCTATGAGCTGTTTTCATACCTTTCCATGTTTCTTTCCTGTGTGTTTGCTTTTCGTCCTCTTTATTAAAATAGAATTGCTTTTCATACATATCAAAGTTGACATTATGGTGTATGAGCTGCTCCCGTATTTGCCCTTGAAGAAGCGACTTAAAGACATTTTCATATTCTACATATTCTGAGTTATATAGCTCATCGCTATCGACTTCTTCGATAGTTCCAACATCAATTAGAGACTTCAGCGCGGATTGGACTTCGAAATCTTCGAACGTGAATATCTTACCATCATGAAAAGCCCACCCCGTAAACTTAGAGCCTTCAAGTTCTAAAGCAAGACGAATGCACATGTGCATATCTGACTTCCTGCCCTTATATTCAAGTTCACTTTTTGCTCGCGAAAGCACATCCTTTTTGACTATTGTAGTTTCAGCAATAAAAACCTTAGATGGGAAAGTAATTGGCGCAATATTTGACGTGAACACGACTGGAACATCGGTTTTTGGTTCGCGAAGCGCTAAATAAACATCAATTTCTCCAAGAATAAGTTTGAATTCGTGCAGGATCCGACGTTGGGCAGTAACTCTTAATTCTGTTACTTTTGATAAAATGTCGCCGCAATCAATAATATGTGTTTTTGCAATGAAATTAAATTTCTCTCCCGTTATTTTATCAATAGCCTGTTGTGAGTAGCTTTTCTGTTTGCCCACAAGCATCAGAATAAAGAGCTCATCAAAGTTGGATTGATAGTTTTTATCAACGAAAATGGATAGCGTTTTTTTAACTTTTTCGAGATCTGTAGTTGCGGTTACCTGAAATGCTACTCGATCATACTCATCCCCTAGATCTATACCAGGGTAATTTTTCTGCTTCGCATTTAGATTGTGTAACTTTTGCAAGTGAAACAACTCTTTGAGAATGGGTATAAATGCATCTTCCATCGCTAAGTTAATATCAAGCCTACCCTGCTTACTTGCGAGCTCAACCTGACTAACTATTCTTGATACGGCTTCGCGTAATTCGTTTTCGACAGTTAATGCATCCATGTTGATCCTTGATATAAGCCTGATTTTATATACAGTATACATTGGCGCTTGTTTGTATAAATCAAGCTTAATTTACCTTTTTGTTTAGAAACAATACAAACAGTAAAAATACATAAACCTATCAATGTTATTGCAGCGAATGTACTACACTGCTTGTAACTGCTCAGACAGATTAGTACTGTAACTATTATTGGCTGGTCACATGTTCAGCAATCACCCTCGCATTTTCGGGTATTGATTCAAATGTAACGTTGAAAATAGCTTTGTTCGTTGGTCTTATTCTACGATGTCTATCGGTGCTTATTCTCCTTCTGTATTCTGCATACTTTTGCTGAATTACCTTTCCATCATCTGAAATGACTGATATCCGTATGCGAACATTTCGCATTGTACTGTGGGTGATTGACTGTAGCTCACCCCATACGTTCCAGCTATCTCCACTTTGGTTAACATTCACACTAAGAATAGTAACTGGGTCATTAGGTAAGTTTACTATTTCTGTTTCTCTAAGTGAGCTGCTGCAAGCCACGACAGACATCGTCAGGACTATTAGGAGTGCCCATCTTTTCAATGTATATGATTTTTTCATAATTTACTGTCCTTTGAAGAGATTAAGTCATTGATTGCAAAAGAGCCTCGCGTCTTGACGCCCCGAGGTTTCCTGACTATTTCATTTTTTTAGCATGAGCCATTCATTCGATACAGCACTGGCATCACAAAAGGGGTTAGTAAGGTTGATCTACCGATGGCCACTGTCGCCAGAGGCGTTTGAACTTCAGTACCCGTACCCACATTTAACTCCATGTGAATAAAACCCAAGTTCGCAACGAGCGCTGTCATCAACACAGGGCGAAATCTAGTGATTGCACCTTCTACAATCGATTCGATCAAATCATCTGTTTCCTCCAACTGCTGTTTAATAAACGAAATCATCACCAGCCCGTATAACGCCGCAATAGCAGATAGCGCTGTGAAACCTACTCCAGCGGATATAGACAATGTAAAAAAGAGATGTAATATTTTTTGGTAGCCTTTGATAGTTTTTCATATCTACTCCTATAAGGTTTGATGCTAGCCTATCGATGCTTATCGCATGCAACAGGCCAGCTCAAATTAAGATTATGCTCTTGTCATATCTTTTAACTTCCCTTTTGAAAACCAGGCAAAAAGCAC
Organism: Alteromonas sp. DY56-G5; assembly: GCF_041414725.1. Classification (NCBI taxonomy): domain Bacteria; kingdom Pseudomonadati; phylum Pseudomonadota; class Gammaproteobacteria; order Alteromonadales; family Alteromonadaceae; genus Alteromonas; species Alteromonas sp. DY56-G5. The sequence goes on from NZ_JANHZQ010000064.1 coordinate 4,145, forward strand.
AGGCAGTACAAAGAGCGTCAAAAATGTCGCGGTTACTAAGCCGCCTACAATAACACTTGCTAACGGTTTTTGGATTTCAGCACCCACGCCGTTAGACATTAACATTGGAATTAGCCCTAGCGCAGATGTAATCGCCGTCATCAACACTGGCCGAAGTCTTGATGTAGCACCATCGAATACAGCGTCAGATACTGATAATCCGTCTGCAATGCGCTGATTGATGCTTTCTACCATCACCACCCCATTTAGGACCGCCACTCCAAATAAGGTAATAAAACCTACGGAGCTCGGTACAGAAAGATATTGCCCTGATAACCAAAGTGAAAATACTCCGCCTATCACAGCTAGAGGCACATTCACGAGGATCAGCATTGCCTGACCAAACGAAGCAAAAGCAAAGTACAGTAGTAATGCAATTAAGCCCAACGAAAGCGGCACAACTAGTGATAATCGTTTCTGCGCCCGTTGTTGATTCTCAAATTGCCCGCCAATATCCACTGAATAGCCAGTAGGCAGTGCTAGCTGCTCATCAATAGATTGACGAATATCTGCCACCACGCTACCCATGTCTCGACCTTGAACATTTGCCTGGATAACAACTCGCCTCTGTACGTCATCACGTCTGACTTGCGGTGGACCAGAAGCAATCGTCACTTCTGCAACATCTCCTAAACGAACCCATGCACCTGACGGAGTTTGTAAGCGCAAGTCGGCTATCGTTTGACTGTTATTTCGAAATTGTTCAGCAAGCCTGACATAAATATCATAGCGCTCATTACCATTGATGATTTGGCCAGCGCTGGCTCCACCTAAACCTTCGCTTACGAGCTCCATTACATCACCCACGGCCAACCCATAGCGCGACAGAGCGCGGCGATTCGGTGTCACAATCAGTTGAGATTCACCGGCAATTTGCTCCATAGCAACATCTCTTGCACCTTCAACTTCTTTTACTAAAGCTTCAATGGCTTGGCCTTTTTCAGCCAAGATGTCAAGATCAGGTCCAAATAATTTAATGGCAAGTTGAGCTCTTACACCCGATAACAACTCGTCCACTCTTGTCGCGATAGGTTGAGAAAAATTGAAGAGCAAACCCGGATGTTGCTCCATTTTTTCTTCCATTAACGCTTGCAGTTCATAGCGGTTACTTGCACTTGTCCATTCAGGCACTGGCTTTAACCCGATATAAATTTCGATATTGTTTACAGGCTCAGGATCGCCTCCTATTTCGGCGCGACCGATACGCGACAATGTATAGGTGACTTCTGGAAACCCCATTAATATATTCTCAAGCTTAGGGGAGACCTCTAGGGCAGTATCTAAACTAGATGAAGGCGCTAAAGTAACACGCAAGTTAATGGTGCCCTCTTCCAGTTCTGGTACAAACTCTGTGCCAAGCCGAGGAAGCACTACACCAGCAGCGACTACCATAATTGCAGCAATTCCAATCACTACTTTTTTATGCAAAATTGCCCACGATAGCCCTTTGCGATACCCCGCGTCTAAAGGTTTCAACACAACGCTTTCTCGTGGTTTCACGCCTTTTTTAAATAGATACGTCGCCAATGCCGGTACAATAATCAGTGCAACTAATACCGCCGAAAGCATGGCCAACATAATACTAATAGCCATTGGTTGAAATAATTTTGCTTCAACGCCTTCAAAGCTAAACAAAGGCATGAATACCACAAGGATTATGGCTGTTGCGAAGAAGATAGGCCGGGCTACCTCCTTGCCCGCTTCTTGTAATCGCAAAGCGATACCGTGCGTATCATGGGACGAGTCTAATGGATCATCATCTTCAACATGTTCACCCAATTGTCTCTTGTGATCATGCTCAGCATCAGTGTGAGTCAAGTGTTTAAACATGTTTTCAACCATTACCACTGAGCCATCTACTAGCATGCCGATTGCCACTGCAATGCCCCCAAGCGACATAAGGTTGGCAGAAAGTCCAAACCACGACATGACCATTAAGGCAATACCAATAGAAATAGGGATCGAAATCAGGACTAAAAACGTGGCTCGTAGATTCATCAAAAATAAAGCTAGAATAACAATAATAAATACGAACGCTAACATTAGCGCATTTACAACCGTATCCACGGCTTGAGTAATTAAGTCAGCTTGATCGTAGAATACTTCAAAACTCACGCCATCAGGCAATGCTTGGTTAATTCGCTGAATACGAGCATTGACGCCATCAATTGTGGCTTTCGTGTTAGCTCCCATGCGCTTAAGTACAATGCCTGAGACGACTTCACCTAAGTTTTGAATGTTACCGTCGGCGTCTTTTCTGGTCATGGTGGCAGCACCCTGACGAATTTCGCTACCTAACTCAACGTTCGCCACATCGGATACAGTAATCGTTGTTCCGTCTACGGTTTTTAAAGGTACCTGACGTAATTGCTCTAACCCTTCCTCGCCATGATCTAACCAGCCAGTGCCTCTTATCACAAGTTGCTCCTGCCCTCGGTTCATATACCACCCCCCCACATTGGTATTATTCCGCTCAAGTGCTTCCATCACTATATCTTGAGTCAAGCCATATCCAAGTAATTGAGATGGATTGAGGTTAACTTGGTATTGGCGTACTTCCCCACCAAAAGAGAGCACATCCGTTACGCCATCGGCAGGAAGCAGCAGCAATTTCACCACCCAATCATTTAAACTACGCAACGCCATAGCGTCTAGGCCTGAATCGGGCTCAGCCAACAATAGATACTGATACACTTGCCCCAATCCTGATGTGTTGGGTCCCATTTCTGGCGTACCGACGCCCTCGGGAATTAACTCTTTAGCCGCTTGCAGACGCTCGAATACCAATTGACGTGCAAAATAGATATCTGTGTCCTCGCTAAACACAACGGTCACACCTGAAAGACCTGTTTTGGAAATAGAGCGCACTTCCATCACATCCGGTAAGGCATACATCACCGCTTCTATTGGATAAGTAATTAACTGCTCTACTTCTTCGGCAGCTAACCCCGGTGCTTCTGTATTGACAGATACTTGCACGTTGGTGACATCTGGAAATGCATCCAAATTCAGTTTTGGAATAACAAAAACCGCGCTGACTATTAACGTTGTCAGAGCAATCACCACTAACAAACGATTAGTAACAGCCCAATCAATTAATTTATTAAACATAAAGACTCCTCCTAATTAGTGGTTGTGTGGGTCAAAACCGCCTTTAGCGATTTGTGAAGCGACAAAAAAAGCACCTTCGCTTACTACGCGAGAACCCGGCTCTACACCGGTTATTTCCCGCAAGCCACCAAGCGCTCTTCCAAGTTCAACTTCGACGGGTAAAAACTCGCCGGGATGATCTTCTACAAATACCATCCAGTCTCCATCGGGCCCTCGCATTAGCGCACTTTCTGAAACAGCCATTACCGGCATTTTTGTCAGAAAACGGAAATACACCTCGGCAAATTGACCAGGATGCAAACGATGTTCAGGGTTGCTCACTAATAGCCGAACCGTTCTCGTTCGAGTAATTGGGTCAATGGTATGTGCCTCTTGTGTAACCGTTGCATCAACTGTGAAGTCTCCCACTTTGATTTGTGCCGGAGAACCTGCACCTAACCGCAGGTTAATATTCGATGGTAGATGCGCTTCTACCCAAAGTTCACTTTCATCTGCCAACGAGATCAACGGCTCTCCCGCATCAATACGCTGACCTTGTTCAAACGAGTCACTGAGTACCGCGCCATCAATTTCAGCACGTAAGCGATATTCTCCTAATGTTATTGATTGCTGTGAGGTGAGCGTTTTCAAATCTGCATCGGATAAACCATATGAGATTAATACTGCACTAGCCGCTTCAAAATTAGCTTTTGCATCAATGTAGCGCTGCTCTCCAACAGTTTTTCGACCAAGTCCTTTTACTCTTTCCCATTCTGGATATGTTGTTCGGTAATTGGCTTGTGCTTGCGCAACGGTTTCGCTAAAAAGCGTGACAAGCACTTGGCCTTTATTTACCCTGTCTCCCAATGCCACATGACGACGCGTGACAACGGATGCCACTCTGGGTGATACTCTATAGCTGCTATAGCCGTTTGAAAATATTTCACCCGGTGCATACAAAGTATAATTGACAATTTTGGGGCTTAGTGTGCTTACTTTAATGTTGGCTAATGCCATTTGATTGGAGTCTAACGATGCAGAAGCAGTTTCATCATGCTCTTCATCATCTTTATCCTCGTTTTCACCTTTATCATGAGCATGTTCGCTTTCGTGATCATCATGTTCATCGGCACCCTCGCCTCCATGCTCATCAAGCTTTTGACCATCTTGTAGTTCATGTTCTTCATGACCATCATCAGTATGTTCGTCATGTTTATCTTTTATGCTTTTATCGATGCTTGTTACCGTTTCATTGTGAGCATGCTGTTGATCAGACTTTTGTGCGAAACTTGGTGCAGCGCCGACAAATGTGGCGATGAAAACTGCTAATACTGTTTTATTCATTTTGTTAATCCTGTTACTCAATTGAGAAATCGTGTTGAACTGGGGGCAAGTCGATAAGACGACCTGATTGCAGCATGAGATTTTTTAATGCTATGCGCGTTTGCTTTTCGAGCTCTATGCCAGACAGTAAACTTTCTGCGCGTTGATTCAGTGCAATAAGGTAGTTAGTCGTTGATAAATCGCCACTGCGCCACTGCTTCTCTAACAAATCACCACTACTCTCGATGCGACCCTTTACCAATGATTGCCATTGCGTAAACTGTAGGTTGTAGCTTTGCCACGCGCCAAACGCTCCTTTTAAATCGAAACGAAGTTTCCGATACTGCGCTCTAAAACGTGCTTCAGTTTCTAACGCCATGCGTTCTGCGGCGCGAGTTTCTGCACTGTAATCGTTGCGAATGTTTAACGGTATGGAAAAGGTCAGCCCAACGGTGTTTTCTCGCGCTTCCTGCCCTGCATTAATACCAAAAGTAGGATTTGCTTTTGCACTACGTCTAGTGACTTCTGCTTCTTCTTTTTGCGTGAGCCATTGCGCATAAGCGCTTGCTACTTTTGGGTGTTTTAGTAATTCTTCATCAGACGGATATGTAGCATTAGAAGGCCAAAAGTCGTCGGGTATAATCCCTCGCTCTGGCTCCCAATCAGGAAGTAACTCCCGCACCATTGCTTCGGCCATTTGAAGTTGAGCCTCTGCTCCCGCCACTTGAGCAAATTGTTTCGATAACGACAAAAAGGTAAGCTCTGCATCGATACTCCCTAGATCACCAGCCGCTTGACGTATTTCGACCAATTCAAGTAACGAATTAAGTTGCTGTTGTTGTGATTTTGCAATTACAGCGGCACTTCTTGCTGCACGCCAATTGATTAATGCATCAATAGCATCAGCTGATTTGTTTAAAACGACTTCTTGGTATTGAGCTTGTGCAGCAGTGCGCATAAAACCCGCTTTTTGTCGCCTTGCGCCTTGCCTGTCCCAAAGGTCGATTGTCTGTTCAACACCCACGCTGTAGTCATTGTTATCGCCATTACGCGTATAGTCAGTTGACAATTCAGGGTTATAAAGGGCTCGTTCAGAAGCATCAGCGAGCGCACCTGTGCTTAACAATTGTTCTTTGGCCGCGACAATATCGGGATGTTTGTTTATCTGTGAAGAGAACCAACTTTCCCAGTTCTGATTTTGCGCATGAGCAAAAATCGGTACAAACAATAAGCAAGTGCACAGCAGTTTGGTGCCATTAAATGTAAGTAAGCTAAGCCGTCTCAATGATGTGGCTTTTGTTGTTTGAATACGCTTAAAAGACGCAGATAGCAGTGGCGGCCTGACATGCAGGTCACGCCCAATAAAATGAGTGAGATTCATAATAATCCTAAAATTAAATAATAACGGACGTCGCGTTTAAGGTTATCGCGACGAGCTTTAAACAGAATTTAGGATTTTTGCTTAGGTGGGCGCAGTAGGCGGTTGATAGGTGCGTCTATAAGAGCATCTAGATAGTTAAAGTTGTGGTTGGACACCACGTGATGGTGTTTACTGATACTGTCATGACCGACCCACTGAACATGTGTACCATGGCAATGACCACAGTGATGACAGTCGGCTGGGTTATGCTGCCCCTTTACTTGGTCGGTACTTGCATCTTGAATACTTGTTGATGACAAACTCTTATCATGCTCAGCATGATTGTGTTCATGTTGCAAATGTTGAGTATCTATTGCATGAAAATCTAATGAATTGGCCACAGCAGAAAACGACTGAAAGAGTATCAGCGAGATCATGATGTAACTTATTCGTTTTAAATTTTTCATAAGCGTGAGTCTACCAAGTCTATTTCACTTCGTCACGACATTGTTCATTGGCAAATTCTAGCTTACAGTTGGGAAATACTTTAGACATCACATGTTGTAATGTTTCAGGTTGTATAAATTAGACGTCGAGATGAGGGGTGGTTACAATTTTTACTATTGGTTAAGAAATATCTTGAAAAAGTAGATGTATGAACGCGTAACCCCCTGGGGGAAGGCTTAGCAGTGTGAATAACGGATGATTTAGGTGTTAATGTGATTGAACAAAATAGGTCGTTTCCAGATGACTTCGGCTTTGACTATTGTCTTATGTGGATTAGTACGGAGAAATATCCCTCATTTATAAGTAGGCCACACCCTGACAGTGGCGAGATCATCCATGACGTTAGGGACAACTCAAAACCATTTGCTCATAAACTTCCAATTTTAATAGACCCCGATGGTATCAATGTGGTGCCAGTGAATCTATATCTTCACTCTTTGTTGGCAGATCCAGATATATCCTCCGATAAGACGATTCAATCCCATGCAGTTGCGTTATTGAGCTTCTATCGGTGGTTGAGCACGGAAATCCCCGAACATACACACCCAAGGACTGGCCTTCTGGTTGATGAAAAACCTCCGTTAACAATATATGACTGCACCGAGAAGGTAGAGGAAAGTCCAATCGTGAGATATCGAGACTATTTATTGGAAAACCTTTATACCAAGGATGAAACTGGAAAAGTCGGTGGTTCTCCAAGTACAGCCTCTAACTATGTTATGAAAGTTGTCAATTACTTCATCTTCCTTCATCGCCAGCGGATCATTTCAATCAGCAAAACCTTTCGACCATTTGAGTTTAAGGCAAAGACTGTTCGCATAAGCAACAAAGGAAACAGAGCACAACATGAAATGCTCTCACATCTCAATCGCAGTCACAGTAAGGAAATTATTGTATACACCACAGGTCTCACTAGACCATTTAAGAACATAAAAAAACCTCAAGATGCTGATATTCGAGAGCTTAACCCACTTCGTGAAGATGAAAAACAAGAGCTTTATAAACACCTTGATATTGAAAATTCATCTGACACTAAAGCCCTAATGGTGTACTTAAAAACTGAAACGGGATTGAGATTGGAGGAATTAATAACATTTCCTGCCTCTGTCGTGGACAAGCCAAAAGCTAAAGTAGTTAAGGTGCAAATTGGTGAGAATATTAACGGTTGCTTAACCAAGTTCAAAAAAAACAGAACAATTGAAATCCCAGCCAGTGTCATGGATCTGTTGTACGAGTACAAGTTAAGTAAGGCGAGGAAGAAGGCTATTGAAAAAGGATTACTTCGCCATAACCACTTATTCGTTAAATCGAATGGCAATATCTACGCTCCAAACACCATTCAAAAGTATGTGGAAACTATCCGCAATGATTTGACACACTGTGGGCTTGATATTTATTTTGCCCCTCATGACTTACGAGCCACTTTCGCAACCGACTGGCTGTACAGCAAACATATGGAAACAGGTAAGCCCTTCGAGGCTTTGTTACAGGAGCTGGCTGATTTGATGGGGCATGAAAGCACCTCTACCACTCAAAAATACGTTAACTACATGAATGACAATAAAACATGGTTGGAATTCGCTCAGCGTAAAAATCAATTCGCACAACAATCGCTGAGGTGATGATATGGCAAAAAGTCGATTAGCAGCATCGAGAAATCAAAATAAATCACCCGCTCCGCCGATTACTAAGAAAAATGTTACTTCATTAGATTTGATCGTTGATATACGGCCAGAAGGGGTGCTAAACAGCACAAGACACAATTTTATTTATTGGTGTCATGAACAGTGTGATCCCAAAAAACCATTAGCTAAACCCTCTCGACTGGAAAGAATGCAAAAGCTAAAAAGATGGGTTGATCAAGAGAAGAAAAATGAAACCAATGCATGGTCTCTAGTAGTTAAATTAAGCGCCTTAAAGACTTACATTGCATTTTGCGACATTAAGAAGTTCGACCCTTTTAGTCAGGCTGGATATCTTTATTACGCTGGTAACTCAGGTGAGTTACGGCGCTTAGTTGACATTGCTAGTGAGCCTAAAAAATACCAATTTCAGTATCATAATGGTGAAGAGTTTGGTTTGTTGGAATCCTCAGCTCTTCAAAAAAAGATGAATCTCGACTCGATGCTTCCAGTGCTTGATTTTGATGTGTCAGACATGCAAGCCACGCTTAAGAGCTTTACTGGTGAGATAACAGATTTTGCTACACTACCTTATACATCAAGCGAATGGTATGCACTAGTTAGACGCACTCAGCTTCTCTTTTTCTCTTTGGTAACTCAACTTATTGCGTTTAAAGAAGAAAACCCCGAATCGCCCCCACCTCAATACCTAGAAAACATTGTGGTTGAAAGAATAGATAATCGTGACATCACGATTACACTTGGGAGAAAAAATGGTTCAGCTTCAGAAGGCTTAGCGAGTCCTTTTAATCAATGCATGTCGGCAGCTTACACTTTGTTTGCCTATTACACTGCATTTAACGACACAGTGATTAGACAGGTTCGCCACCCCATTAAAATGGTTACGTCAAATAAAGATGGTCGGACATCAAAAGTTGCTCAAGTTCGCGCTTACAAAGGTCGTGCATCAAAGGACGTAAAAGCGTTATTTTCAGGCTTAGAAGAAAGCTCCCACCCCGAAGCCAAAGATGAGGAAGCTGGGTTTATTGTCGCTGACATCAATAAGCGCGACACTGTTGGAGAAACTGACGGAATTACCTTTCTTCGAGCACTCGAACTCCTCTCGAAAACCTACAGCGAAGACCCTTATGACACTCTGATATATTTCCTCAATAGCGAAGGTGATAAAGGCAAGGTTGATGTGTCTGGAGCTTCATTCCAATTATCAAAGAACCTAAATTTGCTTTCTGATAGCAGAGCTGAGTTGACCGACCATCTAGTAAAAACCTACGCCGACATTGTTAAAGATCAAAAGATGACCACGTTTAACAAGATTAAACGAGATGATGGTGTATACACGATGGAAGCAAAAGTCACCGTTCTTAAAAAGCAAGTTGTAACAATAAGAGCAATGCCTATTGCTTACGCTGCTCTTTCATGTATGACTGATGTTTCATTGCGGAACGCGCTTATACCGCTTAATTATTCAGAGAAAGATTCCGATGGAGCGATGACAGTTTCTTTCAAATATGCTGATGGCTCTAAAGGTGAGTTTATTGTTGCAGCTAAATACAAACCTTTTCTTCAATTGGTTGAGCGTTATGCTGCGAGCAGAAACCCTTTACCCAGAAAAAATTATGGTTTTGGTGGGGGGAGTTCAACAACCAAGCATCCATTCTTACTACCGCTGGGTGGTAAATATGTTACTTATCAGTGGTCAGAAGGTGAGGTTCCGATTCGCGAAGTTCTGTTAAAATTGTGTGGCATTGGTCGCGGTGATTACTTTATAAATATTACCGCCAGTAGGATTCGCACTACTCATTCTAACTTAGAGTATAAAGCTGAAGAAAAAGGGTGGACAGCCCGAAAAATTTTGCAGCACAATATTGAAACAACTGAAAGACATTACCCCAACGGCCACCCTGTCTCAAACAACAAGCAAATGTCACAAGGGATGATGGGGTTAGTCTACATAGCCCAGGGCAAGAGCCGCAGTGAAGCTATAGAATCGGTTAAGAAAGAATTGGAAATTCCCGTCTTAGAATACGATGTTTGGAAACAACGTAATGCTCCTACAAACCCCAATGGCATTAGCTGCGGCGGGGAAATTGATTTGCTGTCAGAGAAAGATTGGCATTATGCAGCACGCAAGTTCGCAGAAAAAAAAGGGATTATTGAAGAGGGTCAAGATATTACCTGCTATCAATACGATCTTTGCGTCTTTTGCAAAAGCGCCAAACTCGTTGATGACCCCTACGCTATTTATAAACTATTGAGCTTTCTCGATGCGTTAAGTGAAGCCATTGACCAATACCCAGAACGCGCTTCGGTAATTCAATTAAAGATAAATCGCTTTCAAGCTAACCTTGACGGCCTCCCATTAGAGACCGTTGAACAAGCTGAGGATTTGCTTGAAGAAAAAGGGCGTTATCCACTTTTCGACTCGTTATCTTCCATTACCCAATTTTTATAAGGGCTATATCTATGCTGTCTTTTGAAAACTCACAAGATATGGATTCAACCTTAGATACCATGCGTTTAATTGGTGATAGAGGCGACTATTTGCAACAGGAACTTCTCCCTGCGCTACTGCGAGGCGATTGGGAAGAGTTAGACAAAATGGTGGTCTATCAAGATCAAAAAAAGACCATCTTGTTTGGCGAGGATATATGGGCGTTTAGAAATTCTGACTACAAAGGGAGTGGGGTCACGAACTTGATTTTTAACATTGAGCCAGAGCAAGAAGAAAATGTCATTGTACTTCATCAAAAAGAGCGTCACATGCTTAATCAAATGAAGTGCGTAGCATTAGCGGATATGTGGTTTTCTGTTAAACATATAGAACTGGCTTCAATAAATAATAAAAAAAACTCTCTTCGAAAGGATATTGCCCAACTAATCAAACGTGGCATCAATTCATTTGAGGAATTGAATCAAGAGCATCTAGAAATTTTGGTTACTGAGGGATGGTATGATATTTCTAGGAGCTATTGTTTTATAGGGTTGAATAGTCTTGTCCACTTGAAAGGGCTGCTACCTTTCAAGGTCAATTTTTCACATCAATCCCATAAGATGTACAACATGAGTTCTGATGCGCAAAACGGAAAAGTGGTGATTCCCCCCCGAATCTATTTTGCGGCATTAAAAGGGTACAGTGAAGATATCGTAAAAGCCTACGGATTAAGAGATGAAATCGAACAAGCAGTTGAGCAGATGATTTCCTTTTATTCCGATGAAGTAAAAAGAAAAATTCTGAGGGTTAGAAGCGGCTATAGCCATAAACCTCATGGCGGTTATGCAGAATCATGGGAACGATTTACCCAGGCGCTCGACAACAATGGAATAACCTTAGCGGATAAAGGTGAAGATCCACGGTGGATGCAAATATTCACATCTATTCAACCCCGCATTCAAATACGACGAGAATGTCTTAGTATCTTCAGAGCACGCATTGGCAACACTTATTATGGCTGGGCTGGTTTTAGACAGTATTTGAGAAGCTTGAACACAAAAGCCTCATGGCTTTGCTTGGCATTGTCAGGAATGCGCGTAGACGAGTTGTACAAAATGAGTCCTGTTTACGGTGCGCAAAGAACGACTTTCGATAAAAATGGATGTGAGTCCGAAACTGGCAAGGAAACCATTTACTTTCTAACTACACGCCAATCAAAAATTACGATCAGTAGTCAAACCAAAAATGACACGTTTGTAACCACGGAAACGGGTTGGAAAGCCTTCCATATATTAAATGCTATTAATACGCCTTATCGCGACAGATTTGCAAAGAAAAATAATCATCGAATGTTTGCAAACTTGAAGGACATCGCTTTTCCCCAACCTATAGGGAAGAGCGCATTACACACTAAAATTAATACGGGGTTTAACAGCGATAAATTTGATTTTACACTTACAGCAGAAGATATGGGGCATTTACAGACCTCCGACCCAACCCAAACATCTTTTAATCAGGGTGATAAATTTCACTTTTCGCCACACCAGACACGGCGCTCCCTCGCGTACTACCTAATTGGTTATGAGCTGTGTTCTTTCCCCGCCTTGAAGCAGCAATTTTCGCATTTGTCGATGGCAATGACGCGATGGTATGCCCGAAATGCCTATTCATTTGAAAAACTTTACAGCGAAATACAAAAAGAACGAGTCACACAACAGGCTGAGATATTTGCTCGCATATATCAAAAAATGGCGAATGGTAAGCGTATCGCAGGAGGTAAAGGTCAAGCAGCAGCGGCTGAGATTAGTCGCGAAGGTGAAAGTTATTTTGAAGATGGAGTAAGCAAACGCAAGCTATCGGTTGACTACTGGATAGATCGGTTGACCAACGGTAAAGAACATTTACATGCTATTGCTCCTGGGATGTATTGCACTAATACTCAATGTTCAATGCGTATCAATATTGATTTAAGTGAATGTGTAGACTGCGAATATGATTTTATTGAAAATGCTGTTTATGCCGAATCCTCCCGTATGGACGCAATGAGAAACGTTGAGTTTTTAAAAGAAAACAATGAATTAAACTCCAGTTCTGCAACCAAATACTTTATGCAGGTAAAAGCTGCGGAAGCGATCATGGATGATCTAGGATTTAAATATGAAAAGTATGAATTTGCAGAAGATGTGCTGAATTTGGTTATCGAAACGACAAGGAAGGCGTAAGGCATGACAGACAAGGCGGAGTTAAGCTCAACAGAAAGACAGCTAAGAGACGCATTGGCGCGGCTTGTTCATCAAAAGCCGATTAACAGAGAGTTGAAACAAAAGCTTAAAGCCAACAAGCTTAAAATTGTTGTTTCTAATGTTGAGAAAGAAGCGGGGTTATCGAATGGATCGGCCAGGCGCTATCCAGAAACAAAAGCGCTGATCGAAAGCGCTGAAGCAAATCGTGTTCATGGAGTAAGCAATGTGTCCGATACTGTGGTTCGCGGCCACCCTCTCCACATAAAGGCTAAGGAAGACTTAGACAAAGCTAAAAAAGAAATCAAAAAGCTTAAGAGAGAAATTGAGAAGAAAGAAGAAAAGCTTGGAGATTATAAAAAACGCTTAAAGTCTCAAGCCGTGAGAATGCACCAAATGACCGTTGCTATGTGGGAACATATGCCTGAAGAATGCAAGCATATTGAGTTAATGATCGATGTGGAAACAACGGGGGCAACAGGCAACGTTCTAGAATTCAAAAAGCGAGAGAAGCTAGATTAGCTCCGAGACTTATGTTCTTAGCTGGATTAGTCTGGACTCAACCTGTCAAATTCAAATCACGATGCAATTAGGTCCGACAGGTTGCTCTAAGGGGTTTTGCGCCGAGCCTGTAACAGATTCTGTGTAACTGCCATTAGTTAATATGCTTTTCGAGGCGTTCCTCGAACTCGATAATAAA